>CAXBRI010000037.1:0-8916 GCA_963978125.1 uncultured bacterium
CCCTCTCGGCCCAGGAGTGGGCCCACTACGTGGAGAACCACGACGCGGTCTACCCCGGAGGGGAATCCCTGGCCCAGGTCGACGCCCGGGTGCACGCGGTATTGGAGGGGCTGCGGGCCGACCCGACGAGTTTGATGCACGACCCCGACCGTCATCTGGTGATGGTCAGTCACGTCTCGCCCATCAAGTCCGCCGTCGCCTGGGCGCTCGGGGTGAGCGGTCAGGTCGCCTGGCGCACCCGTCTGCACAACGCCTCGATGACCACGATTCACTCGCGCCGGGGCGAACCGTCGTTGTTGAGTTTCAACGTGGTCCCCGTGGCCTGAGAAACAACGAGGCCCGTCCACCGCTCGCGCAGTGGACGGGCTCTCCGATGTATGGCCCCCCCGGCCAATGGCGCCACGATACCGCCGGAACCGGCGGTAGGGTACGGCGACCCCCGCGTGCGACGGGTGTTGTGACGGAGTTCACGTGAAAGGGAACATCGTGAAAAAACGAACGTTGGGTGCCTCGTTGGAAGTGTCCGAGCAGGGTCTCGGGTGCATGGGGATGAGCGAGTTCTACGGCGTCGGCGACGACGTCGAGTCGACGGCGACGATCCACGAGGCCCTCGACCTCGGGGTGACGATGCTCGACACCGCCGACATGTACGGCCCGCACACCAACGAGGTGCTGGTCGGCAGGGCCATCGCCGGACGGCGTGACCAGGTCATCGTCGCCACCAAATTCGGCAACGAGCGCGGCGAGGACGGATCGTTCAAGGGCGTCAACGGTCGTCCCGAGTACGTAAAGGCCTGCTGCGACGCCTCGTTGGCGCGCCTGGGTATCGACGTGATCGACCTCTACTACCAGCACCGCGTGGACCGCACCGTGCCCGTCGAAGAGACCTGGGGCGCGATGCGCGAGCTCGTGGAGGCGGGCAAGGTGCGTTACCTCGGCATCTCCGAAGCCTCGCCGGCCACCATCGAGCGCGCCCACGCCGTGCATCCCATCGCGGCGGTGCAAAGCGAGTACTCGCTATGGACGCGCGACCCCGAAGACGGTGTGCTCGACACCTGTCGCCGGTTAGGTATCGGCTTCGTCGCCTACAGTCCCCTGGGCCGGGGCTTTCTCACCAGCGAAGAGTCAAACCGCACCGCACAAGGGCCAGGGGACTACCGCAGCTTCTACCCCCGCTTCTCGGGTGAGGCGCTCGACGCCAACCGGGCACTCGTCGCGCGGATGGAAGAGATTGCCGCGCAGAAGGGTTGTACCACGGCTCAGCTCGCCCTCGCATGGGTGTTGGCCCAGGGAGACGACATCGTGGCCATTCCCGGCACCAAACGCCGTAAGTGGTTGCGCGAGAACGTCGCGACCAGCGAAGTCATCCTGAGCGGTGACGACATCGCGGCGCTGGAATCTGCCGTGCCCCGTGCGGCCGTGGTGGGCGAGCGCTATATGGCCGCCACCAGCCACACGTTGAACGGCTAATTCAGATTCCAAACCTCGTCACACCAGGTGACGACTCGTTCATCATGGGTTGCCACAATGACGGTCGCTCCCGATGAGGCGAGGAGTGCAAGAACGGCGTTGGTTTCGTCGGGGCCGAGGCCGCTCGTGGGTTCGTCGAGCACCACCACGGCCGGGCTCGTCGCGAGCGCGCGAACCACGGCGAGGCGTTGCCCCTGGCCGCGACTCCAGCCGGCGACCCTCGTCGTTTGATCACTCGGGAGGCCGACGGCCGCGAGGTCGGCCGATATGTCTCGGGTGGGGATGCGCCCGAGACGAACTGCATCGAAGAGCAACCCGTCCAGAAAACCTGGGTCGGTCGGGACGTACGTGAGGGGGCGCCCATCGTCACGTAGACGGTCCACGTCCGAATCGCCCAAAACAACCCGCCCCTGATCGGGCGCGTCGAGCCCGGCCAGTACTCGGAGCAAAGTCGATTTTCCAACACCCGACGCCCCGGTGATGGCAATCCGTCGTCCCGCGGGTACCACCCGTCGATTCCCGATGACGACTGACACGGGGGTGTTCACCACAACGTTGTCGCACATGAAAGTGGGGTCACCGTTCCATGTGGCGTGAGGACCTGGTTCCGTGGCTAGTTCATCCAGTCGTTGGGCCGCCGCGATGACCCGTACGACGGTGGTGATGCCCGCATGTATGACCGCTAACGACTCGGAAGTCGCGAGAGCTACCAAAACAGCGAGAGCCTGTTGAAGCCGTGACGCCGGAGGCAGGGTGAGGGTCACCACGGCGACGGCCACCACAGTCGTTGCCATGGCGAGTAGGGGGCCAATTCGTTGCGACTGTGCAACCGCCCTTTCGGACTGAGCCAGATCGCGGGCGAGAGTGTCGATCCGGATTTGAAGAACATCGGGGTGTCCTAAGGCTTTCAGCTCGGCTCCCAGATTTTGAGCTTCTAGGGTCACCTCGCGGAAGTTCGCCCGCGCCAGACGGCGTTGAGCGTCGACGTTCACGAGGTGTTCGACGGTACGCCATTGCAGAGCAACGCCGACAATTTGGACCACTAGTAAACAGATGCCCACGACGAGGAAGCGGGGTACTGGGGCGAGGAGTGCGAGTGCAAGGTCGATTAGTGCGGTCGCAGCGAGTACACCAACTACTGGGACTACCGCGCGGACCCAAAGTTCCTGCAATTCATCTGCGTCTCCAAGGGCCCGTTCGAGGAGATCGCCGGTGCGCGCAGTGCTGAGTCGGCGAGCCGGCCACGCGGCCACTGTGGAGGTCAGCCATCCCCGCCAGGTAGTGACCGCCTGAAATCCCAGGTTGTGGGTGCGTATTCGCTCGGCAAAACGAAGTGGTGAACGGACGAAGGACAGCATTTCGATGAAGACCAGACCGATGGCGACAGAACGTAAAGTGGGCCGCCCGTTACTTGCAAACAACAGGCCCAGCGATCCAATCGACAGGAGCATGCCCGCCGTATTCGAGGCGCAACTCGCCATCAGCGCTTTTCGCAGAACCGTCGAATTCGGCGCGGCCCGCCGAATCCAAGTCACCAGCAGTTGATTTGTCGGTCTCATGTCAATTCCAATTCACGAGCATGAGGCACGAGGGTGTCGCCTGAAGTGCATTCGAGGATTGCGAGGTCGTGGCGCGAGGCAATGGTGCGAATCACGGCCTCACGGGCATCGTCGTCGAGAATGCCCGCGATGTCATCGAGGATTAAAGCCTCGGCACCACACAGGAGAGATCGGGCAATTAAGAGGCGCACTCGTTCGCCGTCGCTGACATTTCGGGAGTCGACGGTGACATTGAGGTTTCCGAATCGTTCACGCGCAAGTCCGAGATCCGTCAACATGGAATCGATTTCGACGTCACTGGCGTCACCCTTGAGGGCGACGGCCGAGCGTACGTCGGACTCCGGAAGGCCTGATGTGGGGGAGACGTACCCGACGTGGACCGGTCGTCTAGAGAATCCGTCGACGGGGTCAATCCAGCCGAGCAAGGTTGCGACAAGGGTTGTCTTACCCGATCCCGAGGGACCACGTATTCGAAGGCGTTCCCCAGGATTGACCACAAAATTTATTGCCTCGTCTCGCGCCACCGTGACAAGTTCGACAGCCGCGATTGAACCGACTAGCGGAGGTCGCGGTACGTTGATTGCGAGACGCTGCTGCGCCAATTCCACGGCTTCGCGACGGTGGAACTCGTTTCCGTAACGTCGAATATGAGAAACTATTTCTGCGGTAACCAAAACTGCAAAGACCGCACAACCGAGCGTGGTTTCCCCACGCAATAGTCGAAAACCCGCAATCATCGCGACGAGTCCCACGGCCACGCCTCCGAGAAACTCAGTGATAAGAGATGAGCCGAGTGCCGCGCGCACCGCGCTCGTAGCGACATCGTGGGAGCGATCGCTCAAGGCTTGAACTTTCGCGACCACCCCAGCGGTTGCTCCCAACCCTCGCATCTCAGTGGCCCGACGTAAAGCGTCAAGTTGTGCCGACTCGAGGGCACCGATACGGTTTCGGTACTCAATCGCAGCTGATTGAGCTCGACGGCCAGCTCGCACGTAAAATGGCACGCTCAAGATGCCGAGTCCTACGACGATGAGTGCCCCCAAGGGGCCAGTCCCAGGTCCTACCAGTACGACAAGAAGAAGCGAAGCGGTGATTGCACTCGACTTTGCGATGTCAACGACCGGCAAATCAGAAGCCGTATCAATGTCATCGCTACGCACTGCGGGCGCAGTACGAGCGAGGCCCGGTGGTATCCGGATCGCGCTCAACAGGGTTCGCCGGCCGGACTCTCGCAGTGCATGGCGCACGCGTTGAATCAAAACGTCGTCCAGAAAGGACGTGAGACTTCGGATGAGTACTGCGACGGCGGCGCTGAATCCTGCCTGACAAATTCGTCCGGCCACGATGTCCACCACGGCTTGAGAAAGGGCGCCGACCGACAAAAGGCCGGCGATTACACGCACAACCCCCCAGTACGTGATGACCCGTGGTTCACGCGCGCGGGCCAACCTCACAGCCTTGAGGCTACCGAGGTGCGTCGCGAGAGGGCAAGGTGCGAGCCTCAGTGTTCAGCCAGTCACGGAGAAATCGCGTGGCCAAGCAGTCGTCCTCGTTGTATGCGAGGAGTCGAGTTCGAGCCGCTACCGCGATTCCCGGGTCATCGCTCACGGCCGCTTCATACCAGACCATTGATGCTTCGCCACCGGGAGCCTCATCGCGCCATGAGAAGCCGGCCTTGCCAGCCACTACTTTTAGACCTAGCGGCCCGTCCGTCTGGATTTGATCCTTGAAGACGGCGTATATGTCAATCCATTGGCTGGGCGATCCTCGTCGAAATTCGTCGATATCTTGACGGGTGGGTCCATCCTCGGTTTGAAAATCAACCGCTCGATTCATTGCCGATTCCTCGGCGTGAGCCCAGAAGCAATAGGCGGCAAAAGTGAGACCTTGGGCTAACACTTGAGTCCGTAGTCCCGAGAACCATGACCAGAATTCTGAGAAAACCTTCGCCTCAATCTCACTAGTTAGTGACTCGAATGACACGAACGCGCGATACCCGGCCTCTACGCCGGTGACAATAGGGGAATGCCGGACGGCCGCTCCCCAGAGATAGGTGACGTCGTTATAACTTTCCATATCGATATCAACTTCTACGTCCGCCGTGGGACAGTGCACATCCGCCGCTGGGCCAATCAACATGTACGTGCCGTCAATACTCACGCGCGCGCGGTAGATCAACTCATCAAGTTTGTCTAGTTCGGGGCTCAGCATCTCTTCTGGGCCGGCCGCTCTGCGACGGACTAAACCCGGTTCGTCCCGTGCAGACACCACCTTTTTGGGATCTAGTGCGGCTAATTGGGTGCGCGTAGTTACACCGTAGCTACGCAGCAATTGTTGCTGCGAAAAATCCGTGAAGCGAACCAGGGAGACATCATCGCGTTGCTCTAGTTCGGTTCGGCATCGAGACGCAAATTCGCACGAGTCGCATGCGCGGTGCCACCTGGGCCGCGTGGGAAACTCGCCCCCTTCGCGCCTCCAATTCTCATAGGCGTCGAGCACCGCAGCTCGTTCACGGTAGTGCTCGAGGTACGCCTCTCGGTTGAATCGAGGGAATTCGTCTCCTAAAAGACTGAACCACCAGGCGTCTCCGCGTCGGTCTACGAGGGCTCCACGCCAAAGTGGGTCGACGTGGCCAAGGGCCAACAGAACTTCGAGACTATGGACAAGAGCGAGGCCATGTGCAGTGACTGAGGGTCGTGGGGCCACCCCGATCCGGATCTCAGGCTGAGAGGGGTCGAGCGACTGGAGGTCTGAGTGGGCCAATTGCCTAGAGGCGTTCGCGACTACGACCTCGGCGTTTCGAATAAATAGGGGCGAGTACAAAAACCTATTTTCGTATCTTTCAGCCAGAACCAGCACATGAGGAGCCGAAGTCCGGTGGCCAAGTGGGTCAATTGGGAGTTGGGGCTGAATGATGTATCGCGCACCCCTTGCCAGCGCCGAGAGAGTCTCGCTTTCGTTGGTCGGGCGGACAACGTCACTTTCCGAGGCACTCAGACTTCTGATGACTTCCTGCCGCCATGCCCTTGCTTCTCGTATCCGCCGCTGAACCTCAGGTGATGTATCACGTAAATCCCCTGAAAATTCGGTACTTCGACGAAGTGTTAGGCGATGCACGCAACTCGAAATCTCTTGGTCCCGCATTAGCCAGGTCATGTCACAAGTCCCTAAGCAATCCTCAAAATCGGTGCCAATGAACCTCAGATTTTTACAAAAATCAGAATTTACGCTGTGAGGTAGCACTCACAAATCTCAACCGTATCTTAATAAATCCAATGGAAAAGTTTCCCATTCTTGGTGGATTCGTGTACATTTTCAAAAGTCTGACGAAGAGAAAGATGCTCAAAGTGTTGACCAGCAAACTTATTGGGAAATGTATCGCCGCGTTTTCGATTACGACCGTGGGATTCTGTGCAATTCCGATTGCCGAAGCGAGTGCTGCGACGATGACCTACAGCGCAGTGACAGCAATTGCGCCCGCGACTCCAGCTCAATTCCAAGGTTCTGGCGGTGGTGATGGCTGGGGTCTCGCGTTCACCTCAAGTGAGATTTTTCAGATTTTCCATCACAGTCAGATAATGCAGGTGAACTGCCACGTGCAGGCTACGGCCGAGGTATGTCCGGAAAATCAATACCCAGTTACGATCACTGACAACACCCAGGATGCATTCGCTGGTGACAATTTTGCTGTTCCTGGCCAGCCTTCCCTGTACATCGACCCGGTGAGCGGAAAATTGTTCGCATTTGGGACAGCGAATGGAACGAATGGTAACAACACGGCAGGAGTCGTGTGCGTCGACACCAACTCGACAGCCGCTGACCCCTTTTGTGGGTTTACTCCACTGTCAGGCGTAGGTGAAGCATCCTTTAGTTGGATGTCGAATCTTTCCAACTCGGTAAAGATTGGGAGTCACTTCTACAACTTCAACTACCATGCCGTGGGCGGTGGCGCATCAGCGAATACAGTGCTTTGCTTCGACCTTGTCACAGAGTCAGCCTGCCCGGGTCAGCCATTTGCGGTGACTCAGGATCAGGGCTCAACGGTGACGACGCCTGCTCCAGCGCTCACGCAATTTGGGACAGATATCGTAATTCCATTTGCATCGGACACGCAGGGAGCTGAGCTGACTTGCTTCGATACGTTGACGCAAACGACGTGCTCTGGATCGTGGCCGATCAGCAATCCGGAGGGATCTCCGTGGAATCAAAGTCCTAACGGCCCACTACTTCCGGTGCTTGATCAAACTGGTGCATCGGTGGGGCTGTGCTTTCGCGGTACCCAGTTGTGCATTGACGCTACCGGTGCCACCATTGCGAATCCCAATGGACTCTATGGCCTCTCATTGAATAGTACAAATTCAAACTGGGGTGGCGGAGCTGTCGAAATTGGACAGCGAATTATTTTTGTGAGCTTCGTATCAAGTCTGGCTGGAGTCGACTGTTTTGACTATTCGACAAATCTTGAATGCCCGGGATATCCTTTGGCGCTTCCGAATCAGGTCTTGACGTACAGTGTCAACCTTGACCCGAACCGGCCAGGTTGTGTCTGGACGAATGCCGACTCGGGGTCAGGTCAGATTCAGAACTTCGACGTCTATACACAAGGCGCTTGTGGATCTTCAGGCACTCGAGTGATTTTGGACAATTTCGTGCCGACCGGGTCATGCAAGCCGACGACGTTCTCCTCTCTCCAAATTTTGTCGCCTGAACCTTCTTCCTACATCGGAGGAACAGCTCAATTTGTTGATATGAGTGGCAACAACATTGGAGCACCGGTTGTTATTAACGGTCACGGTTCGGCCGACATTTCAGGTTTGAATCTTTCCGCACAAACAACTCTCCCCCAGGCAGTCATCAATCTCCCCGGAGCGCCGAACGCAACAGTGACCGTCCGCCTCACATGGCAGGGCAGCGACGCGAGCGAGTGCGCACTCGTGCCTGAGCCCCCGACCAGCGTCACCGCGTCAGTGGTCGATGCGGGCGACGAGTCGCCCCTTCACCTTGCCGTCGCGCAGATCCTCGAGACCCTTGGGGATGTCGTCGAAGCCGATGACCGTGACCGCCGGAGTGATCTTCCCATCGGCCAGCAATCGGTAGACCGCCGCGACGTCCTCTCGAGTACCCCCGCTCGATCCGACCACCTGGGCTTGTTTACGGATCATGGCGACGGTCGAGAGCGTGAACTCGAGAACCCCCATGCCGACCAGGACGACGCGCCCGCCGCGACGCACGGCGTTCACGGCACCGGCCGTGGTGGTACCGAATCCGGCGTAGTCGACGATGAGGTCGAAGTCCCGGTCCTTCCATTCGGAGACGTCGGCGACGACGCTCTTCGCGCCGATCTCCTCGGCCATCGGCCACACTGCTTCGTTCTTCTCGCAGACGTGCACTTCGGCGCCGAGGACGACACCGACACGCGCGCCGATCTGGCCGAGACCGCCGAGACCGATCACGCCGACCTTCATTCCCGCCTGCAGGCCACCCTTGGTGACGATGCCGTGGTACGACGTCATGCCGGCGTCGGTGCCGAGCGCCGCGAGTTCGAACGACAGGCCGTCGGGCATCTTCACGAGATCGCGCGGTTCGGCACGGTGGAAGTAGGTGAATCCACCATCGCGCACGTAGCCGGGAGCCCCGACACCGACGCGCGCCGTCGGGCACACGCCGACCCGATCACCCACGGCGAACTCGGTGACGCCGGTGCCGACCTCGCACACCACGCCGGCGATCTCGTGTCCGAACACCACGGGCCGCTTGGTGATGAAGTTCAACCAGCCCGGGTCCTCGAGCGCGCCGACATCCGAGTGGCACAGTCCTGCGGCACGGATCTCGAGGATCACCTCACCGGCTTCGGCCGTCGGCCTCGCCACCTCGGCCAGTTTCAACG
>CAXBRI010000038.1:0-8864 GCA_963978125.1 uncultured bacterium
GGCGATACCCCCGCTCGTAACTCCGGCTCAGGTGCGGCTGACACAGCCTGATCATTTCCACCGGAGCGAAGAAGTTGACCTCCAGCACCTTGCGTGTGGCGCCATCGGCGCCTTCGCCGACAGCCTGGTGGCGGGCGTGTGGCAGCAGGCCGTCAACTTGACGATGCCCACGGGCACCTCGAGCAACCCCCGGGTGATGTTCTTCGGATTCGCCGGGGTGAGTTGCCCCACCACCAATTTCTGCGCGACCGGCGGTCAGTACCGGGACGCGGCCGGGAACGTGCAGGGATTCTTGATCAACGAGGTCGGCGGTATCTGGCAGCCGGCGACACAACTCTCCCTGCCGTCCGCCGCTCAGTGGGCGGGCCATAACGGGGGCGTGGTGGCCGTGACCTGTGTCGCAGCACGGACCTGCACCGCCGCCGGTGCGTACGTCGACGCCGCCGGCAACTACGCGACCGGGACCGTCAGCGAGAGCCCTACGAGGGCGTGGAGCACCATGAGCCCGCTGACCTTCCCCATCACACCGGGACCGTGGTCCAACGTCAACACCGGTGGTGGCATTTACGTTCTCACGTGCACGTCGGATTCGGCCTGCATCGCGGCGGGCAGTGTGTGGGACGGGGCCAACTATCAGGGCTTCGCGCTGAACACCTGAGCCTCGCATTCGTGACAATCGCCCAGGGCGGAGCTCGCCCCTGCGCGTAATCTGCCGATATGGAAACCGGCGATATCGCACCTGACTTCACGCTCCCCGACCACGCTGGCGTACCACGAACCCTGAGCGAGTTGCTCCACGGCGGCCCGGTTGTCCTCTTCTTCTATCCCGCCGCCGGCACCGCGGGCTGCACGAAAGAATCGTGCCATTTCCGCGATCTGGCTGGAGAGTTCCGGGCTGTCGGAGCTCAGCGCGTGGGGATCTCGATGGACTCGGTCGCTCGCCAAAAGGGCTTCGCCGACGCCCACGGCTTTGACTACCCCCTGCTCAGCGACTCCGACGGCGAAGTCGCGCGTCTCTTCGGAGTGAAGCGTGCCTTCGACTTCCTCAAGGTCCGCAGAACCACCTTCGTCATCGATCTCGACCGCACAGTTTTGGCCCGCTTCACCAGTGAGACGAAGATGGACGCCCACGCCGACGAGGCGCTGGCCGTTCTGCACTCCCGTCGTTAACCGACGATGAGCCGGGCGGCCGGCGCTTCGAGGAATCGAGCGACGTGCGCCAACACCCGTGAGGCGAGTGCGCCATCGACGTGTCGGTGATCAAAGGACATCGCCAACTCCACCACCTGACGAGCGACCACCTGACCGTCGACAACCCACGGCATCGGGGCGATGCGTCCCACGGCAAGGATGGCCGATGTGCCCGGCGGCAGAATTGGAACCGCAGCGTCCACGCCAAAGGGCCCCACATTGGTGATGGTCAACGTGGTCCGGGCCATATCCGCGGGCGTGGTCGTGCCGGCGCGGGCCGTGTCGACCAGTGCCGTCAGTGCGTGAGCCAACGAAACCACATCCAGCGTGTCGGCCGCCTTGATATTGGGGACAATCAAACCACGCGGTGTGTCCGCGGCGATTCCCAGATTCACGCTGCGTCGCACAATCACTTCGCCCGCCGCGGTGTCGAAGCTCGAGTTGATCGCCGGGTAGTGGCGCGCCGCGTCAATGAGTGCCAACGCGACCATCACCAACGGTGAGAGGCGAACGCCGGCCAGAGCCGGACGTTCCTTGAGCTGGGCGAGCAGTTCCATCGTGCCGGTGGCGTCGGTGCGCATCCACACCGCAGCGTGCGGAGTGGTCAGTCCGCTCTGGGTCATGGACTCGGCCATCGACTTGAGGACACCCTTGACGGGAATCCGCTCTTCGAGAGGACCGTCAGACCACGACGCAAGGTCCCGACCGGCGAAACGCGTGGTCGACGTCGGTGCCACGGGAGTCGCCACGCGGCCGGGCGTCGGCGCGACGGCCCCGGACAGGGCGCGTTCGACATCCGAACGGGTCACGAGCCCGTCACGGCCGGTGCCCACCAACTGCGACACGTCCACTCCGTGTTGCTTGGCGTACAGGCGCACGGGCGGTGTTGACCTGGTCGCCACAGCCGGAATAGTGCTCTCCACGGGCGGTGCGACCGCGGGGGCGACCGGAGCGGAGCCTCCAGTACGGCGGCGGCGCGACGTCACGGCACCCTCGTCGGCAACGCCGTATCCGATGAGAACTGCTTGACGCCCTTCTCCGAATGCCTTGGCCGATGTGGCCTCTTCGGTCGGAGCGCTCGCGGGAGCAGCGGACGCGCCGGACGTTGCGATGGTGATGAGTGGTGAGTGCACCGCGACGGTGTCGCCTTCCCGGGCGTGAAGCGTCACCACGGTGCCCGCGTAGGGGCTGGGAAGTTCCACGGTGGCTTTGGCCGTTTCCACGTCGACGAGAGGTTGGTTCAAGGTGACCACGTCACCGACTGTCACCTTCCAGGTCACGATGTCGGCCTCTACCAGACCTTCACCCACGTCGGGAAGGAGAAATACTTCGTCGGCCATCAGTACTCCATCACTCGGTCGATACCATCCATCACCCGGTCGACCGACGGACGGAAATCCTCTTCGAGCCGTGACGGCGGATACGGGATCGGATAGCCCCCGACAATCACCCCAGGGGCGGCCAGCGAGTAGAAGCACGACTCAGTCAGTCGCGCAACCACATCACTACCGACCGATGCCTGAGGCGCAGCCTCTTGGACGACGACGAACCGACCGGTCTTTTCGACCGAGGTCCGCAACGTCGGCAGGTCGAGTGGCGACAGGGAACGCAGGTCGATCACCTCCACCGAACGACCTTCCGTGGCGGCAAACTCGGCCGCGCGCAGAGCCGTCTTGACCGTCGATCCATACGCAAAGAGGGTGACGTCGGTACCTTCGCGGCGCACCACGGCATCGAAGAGACCAGGTCCGGGAAGGTCGGTGTCCACTTCCCCCTTCTCCCAGTAGCGCGACTTCGGTTCACAGAAGATCACGGGGTCGTCGTGGCGAATCGATTCCTGGATCATCCAGTAGGCGTCGTGCGGTGTGGAACAGGCCACCACGCGCAAGCCGCCGGTGTGCACGAAATAGGCCTCGGGCGACTCGGAGTGGTGCTCAATTGCTCCGATGCCCCCCTGGAAGGGCAGACGAATCACCATCGACATGTTGTAGACGCCATCACTGCGCTTGTGCAGCTTGGCGACCTGACTGACAATCTGGTCGAAGGCCGGGTACACAAATCCGTCGAACTGCATCTCAAGCACGGGCCGATAACCGCGGATGCACAGACCCACCGCCGTACCCACGATGGCCGATTCGGCCAGCGGAGCATCAATCACGCGATCCTCGCCGAAGTCCTTCTGCAATCCGTCGGTGATACGGAACACACCGCCGAGCCGGCCGATGTCCTCGCCGCTCAGGAGAACCTTCTTGTCCTCTTCCATCGCGCGCCGCAGACCCTCATTGAGCGCCTTGGCCAAGGTCATCGTGGTGGTCACAGTTCGCCTCCCACGCCGAGTTCCATCATGTCGCGGCGGCCCTCGTCGATGTAGGGGTGCGGTGCGGCGTACACGTTGTCAAACATGGTGAGGGGGTTGGGTCGATCCATCGCGAGGACGTCGGTACGAAGTTGCAGGGCGATCGCGTCGGCCTCTTCATCGACCACATCGAAATCGGCCTTCTTCAACCGGTGTTCACGGGTTAACAACGCCGTGACGCGGGCGATGGGGTCGCGATGCTTCCATACTTCGACCTCGGCGTCAATGCGGTAACGCGTCGGGTCGTCCGACGTCGTGTGGGCACCCATGCGATACGTGTACGCCTCAATCAGGGATGGGCCGGCGCCAGCACGGGCGTTTTCCAGGAGTCGACGCGACACCTCGTACATCGCCAGTACGTCATTACCGTCCACCCGGACTCCGGGGAACCCGAAGCCTTGAGCGCGGTGGTACAGGGGAATCTTCGACTGACGTGACATCGGCGTCGAGATACCCCACTGATTGTTCTGGCAGATGAACACGACCGGGGCGTCAAACGAGGCCGCCCACACGAATGATTCGAGAACGTCACCCTGGCTCGACGCACCATCACCGAAGAAGGTCACCGCCGCTTCCTCCGCGCCGTCGCGCTGAATGCCCATGGCGTAGCCGACGGCGTGGAGAGCCTGATTTCCCAACACGATGGTGGGCACCGAGTGGCGGTAGTGCTGCGCGTCCCAACCACCGTTTGACGTGGCACGGAAGAGACGCAACATGTCGGCGGGCGGCACGCCGCGGCACCACGCGATGCCGTGTTCCCGATAGGTCGGAAATGTGAAATCGTGTGGCGCAAGAGCCCGACCCACACCGATCTGGGCCGCTTCTTGGCCCTGAATCGGTGCCCACAACGCCAATTGTCCTTGGCGTTGTAACGACGTTGCTTCGCTGCAAATCCGACGGATGATGACCATGTCGCGATACAAACCGAAGATGTCATCACGGCCCAAGGTGGACTCGTATTCGGGGTGTTCCACTCGCTCACCCTCGGGCGTAACTAGCTGAACCAATTGCTCCTCGAACACCGTGTCTCCTCGTAATTTTCCCTACTCCACGATACCCCTCTACGCTCGTGCAATGTCCAGGCTGTTCGTCGACATCACGCCATTACGCACGCGTCGGGACTTTCGACTTTTGTTCACCAGTCAATTTGTGTCGTTACTCGGCAGTAACGTCACGCTCGTCGCTGTTCCCTTTCAGGTGTACCGCGACACGCACTCGTCGCTGTGGGTCGGTGCGGCAAGCGTCATTCAACTTCCATTCCTCATCGCCGGGTCGCTGTGGGGTGGAGCGGCCGGCGATCAACACGACCGACGTCGTTTGATGATCGCGGTGGCGCTCGTGCAAACCCTGCTCAGCACCGCCCTCGGATTCAATGCGTGGTGGACGGGCAGTCCACTCGTCGTCGTTCTCCTCCTCGCCGCGCTCGCCGCCGGTGCCGGTGGGTTTGCCGGGCCACTACGGGCGGCGATCATTCCCCGACTGGTTGCCCCCGATGAACTCGTGGCCGCCTACGGACTCAACCAAGTGATGATGAATGTGTCGGTGGTGGCCGGGCCGTCACTGGCCGGCTTGTTGTTGGCCGGTGTGGGACTGTCGTGGTGCTACCTCGTGGATGGCGCCACCTTTCTCGCCCTGGCCGGTGCGACGGTGTTGTTCCGACCCATTCCCCCGTCGGGCGCCGCCGCGTCGGCCTCGTTGCGCCAATCAATCGCCGAAGGCATCGCCTATGTGCGTGCGCACCGGGTGGCGCAGTCGGTGTACCTCATCGACCTCAACGCGATGGTGTTCGGCTTGCCGCGTGCACTATTCCCCGCCGTGGCGCTCACCGAATACCACGGGGGGCCGCGACTACTCGGACTCCTCTACGCCGCCCCGGGTATCGGAGCTGTCGTCATGGCGTTCCTCACCGGGTGGTTGGCCCGGGTCACGCGTCAGGGACGCCTCGTGGTGCTCGTGGTGGTGGCCTGGGGCGCCGCCATGGCACTCTTCGGCGCCGTCCACGTCGTGGCGGTGGCGATTGTGTGCCTGGCCGTGGCCGGCGCCATGGACGTGATCTCCACCGTCTTGCGCAACACAATTCTTCAGAACGCCATCAGTGACGACTTCCGCAGCCGCGTGTCGTCGATTCAAATCGCGGTCGTCACCGGCGGGCCGAGACTGGGCGATCTCGAGTCGGGTCTCGTGGCGCGACTCGCCGGAACCCGGTTCTCCATCGTGTCGGGCGGACTGGCCTGTGTGGCCGGCGCCGCCCTACTCGTGTGGCGCCGACGTGAGTTCTGGTGGCAACGTTCGCTGGCGGAGACGCACTGACCGACCCTTGGCGTTGGTCACGGCGGCCAGCTGTCCACACGCCGCGTCGATGGAACGGCCGCGGGTGCGGCGCACCGTGGCGGTCACGCCACGGGCTTCGAGTCCGTCACGGAATTCTCGCACCCGCTCCATCGGCGTGCCCATCACCAGATAGCCGGGCGTGGGGTTGAGCGGAATGAGATTGACGTGTGCGTGCAACGGCCGGGCGAACCGGGCGAGTTCATCGAGCGCACGATCGGTGTCGTTCACCCCGTCGATGAGTGCCCACTCAAAACTGAGTCGCCGGCCGGTCGTCTCATTCCAGTCTTGACAGGCGGCGCGTAGTCGCTCGAGGTTGTAGCGCTTGTTGAGTGGCACGAGTTGGTCACGCGTCTCGTCGTTGGCCGCGTGCAAACTCACGGCCAGGGTCAGGGGTAGTCCCTCCCGGGCCAAGCGCTCGATGGCCGGGGCCACGCCCACGGTGGAGACAGTGAGATGCCGTGCCGACATGCCACGGAACTCGTGGAGTCGGCGCACCACTTCGACGGTGACGTCGTAGTTGGCGAGCGGTTCGCCCATCCCCATAAAGACGACGTTGGACAATCGGCGGGGTGCGGCTTCACGGGCGGCGAAGAGAACCTGTTCGAGGACTTCACCCACGCGCAGGTGGCGGGTGAAGCCGGCCTGTCCCGTGGCGCAGAACGAACAGTTCATGGCGCAGCCGGCCTGACTGGACACGCACACGGTGACGCGGTCGTCGTAAGCCATGAGGACCGTTTCGATCGTGGCGCCACCCTCGAGTTCGAAGACCCACTTACGTGTCGAACCCTGGTCCGAACTCACGTCGTTCACGACTTTCAACGACGGCGGAAACTGTTCGGCGAGTCGAGTTCGCAGCGAACCGGGCAGAGTGGTGATTTCTCCCACGGTCCGGGCCTCGCGCCAGAGGCCATCCCAGAGTTGATCAACCCGGTACTTGGGCCCCGCACCAAGCGCCGTGGCCAGGTCGTCGCGGGTTAGTTCGTAGAGCGAGGCCACGTCCGCCACGTTACGAGAGCGGCCCGGGACTTCTTCCGGCAAGTTCTTATTTACGACCAAATTTTCCCTCACACTGCTCTTAGACACGATTCGTAGGGTGGCTCTCACCAACAACGGAAAGGAACCACATGTTGGCCTTAGGAATCGGAGCCGTTCTGGCGGCCCTCGGCGTCGGCGTCGCCCTCGCGGCGGCCTCTTTTGCCATCATCCACAGCCACCAGGCGCACGAGGAGCAGACCGCTCCCGAGCACATCACCGATGGTGAACTCGTAGCCGTCTAACGGCGAGTTCCCGAAATCGTCGGCCCCCGCACCCCCTCCTCCCCTTGGGGGTACGGGGGCCGTGACACATCCGGGCCGGATTCTGCTTGACTTTATGCCTGTCCAACTCTCAGGGAGCCAGTCATGGAATTGAAGAACACGTCGGCCGTCGTCACCGGTGGCGCCTCGGGCCTCGGTGAGGCCACCGCCCGCCTACTCGCCCAGCGTGGTGTCAAGGTCGTCATCGCCGACCTGAAGGATGACCGCGGCCAGGAAGTCGCCCAGGAAATCGGCGGCGTCTACGTACACTGCGACGTAACCAACACCGACCAGGTCATCGAGGCCATCGAGGCCGCCAAGAAGATGGCCCCGCTGTGGTCGGCCGTCAACTGCGCCGGTATCGGCTGGGCGACGCGCACCGTCGGCAAGGACGGCGAGTACGCCTCGGCCCACGACCTCGACCTCTACCGCAAGGTCATCGAGATCAACCTGGTGGGCACCTTCAACGTGTGCCGTCTCGCGGCCACCGCGATGAGCCACAACACGCCCGACGTGGACGGTGCGCGTGGCGCCATCGTGAACACCGCCTCGGTCGCCGCCGAGGACGGCCAGATCGGCCAGGTCGCCTACTCGTCGTCGAAGGGCGGTGTGGTCGGCCTCACCCTGCCGCTGGCCCGTGACCTCACGCCCATCGGCGTGCGCGCCAACTGCATCCTGCCCGGCCTCATCGACACCCCGATTTACGGCAGCGGCCCGCAGAGCGACGAGTTCAAGGCCCGCCTCGGTCAGGGCGTGCTGTTCCCGAAGCGCCTGGGCTACTCGGAGGAGTTCGCGACCCTGGCGGTCGAGCTGCTCTCGAACAGCTACATGAACGCCGAGTCGATTCGTCTCGACGCCGGCATCCGCATGCAGCCGAAATAGTCGAACTGATTCACATCAACTCCACAACACCGGGGCGAAAGCCCCGGTGTTGTGGTTTTCACGGAGGACAACCATGGATCTGATCACTTCACAATTTGGATATCGCTCGAGTTCGCTCGACGTGGCGGAGGGGATCGACCTTCGCGGCCGACACGCCCTCGTCACCGGCGCCACGAGTGGTTTGGGCGTGGAGACCGCGAGAGCCCTGGCCACGGCCGGGGCCACGGTGCACCTCCCCGTGCGTGACACCGTGCGCGGACACGCCGTGGTCGACGAACTCACCCGTGACCTCCCCGGGGCCAACTTCGTTCTGGGCGCCATGGACCTAGGGAGCGTCGCATCCGTGCGCACCTACGCCGCCACGCTCACCGGCCCGCTCGACATCCTGGTGGCCAACGCCGGCATTATGGCCACCCCGGCGGGGCGAACCGTCGATGGCTTCGAACTCCAACTGGGCACGAACGCCATCGGCCACTATGTCCTGGTGACGTCGCTACTGGAGAATCTCCGCCGGGCGAGTGACGGATCGCGGGTCGTCATGCTGAGCTCCATCGCACACCGCATCGCGGGCGTCGATTTCGACGATCCCCACTTCACCACCCGCCCCTACGACCCGTGGGTCAGTTACGGCCAGAGCAAGTCGGCCTGCTCGCTCCTGGGAGTGGCTCTCACGGCCCACTTCGCCGACGACGGACTCTTCGCCAACGCTGTCCACCCCGGCGGCATCATGACGGGCTTGCAGAAGCACATGACCAGATCGGAAGAGCACACGTCTGAACTCCAGTCACGTGGCCTTATCTCGTATGCCG
>CAXBRI010000039.1:0-8789 GCA_963978125.1 uncultured bacterium
AACCCCGACAACGAGGACGCCCTGTTTGGTCCGGTGAACAACGTCAACCAGTTCGGCCGGGTGAACGGGTTCTTGGAGCGCGCCCCGCGCCACGCCCGTGTGGCGGCCGGCGGCACTCGCGTGGGTGACCGTGGCTACTTCCTCGCCCCGACCGTGGTGGCCGACTTGAACCAAGATGACGAGATGATCCAGAACGAAATCTTCGGTCCGGTCATCACTGTCCAGAAGTTCTCCGATGAGGCCGAGGCCCTCGCTTGGGCCAACGGGGTGAACTACGGATTGGCTTCGTCGGTGTGGACGAGCGACCACGGCCGGGCCATGCGCTTCGCGCGCGACCTGGACTTCGGGTGCGTGTGGGTCAATACCCACATCCCGATCGTCGCCGAAATGCCCCACGGTGGATTCAAGAACTCGGGTTACGGCAAGGACCTCTCGGTGTACGGCTTCGAGGACTACACGCGCATCAAGCACGTCATGCACAACCTGCAGGACGAGGGCTAACCACCCCGGTGGACGAGTCCGAGGCCCTCGGCCCTTTCGGGGCTCCGGTCCCCAGGGGTGAGGAAGCGGCGCAGCTACGCGCCGACGAACTGAGCCTGTTCGACGCCACGGCGGTGGCCGTATCTTCCGTCGCGCCGGCCTACACGCTGGCCTCGACTGTGGCCTCGATTCTGGTCATCGCCGGGGTCGGCCTGCGCAGTCCGGCCGTCCTCATACTCAGCTTCATTCCGGTCCTGCTGGTCGCCCACGCCTATTTCCACCTCAACCGGTACGACCCGAACTGTGGCGCGAGTTACTCGTGGCTCTCCCAGATCTTTCATCCGACCATCGGGTGGTTGAACGGGTGGATCCAAATCTGGACCTCGGTACTGTTCTGCGTGTCGGCACCCCTGCTCGCCGGCAGCTACACCCTCGAGTTCGCCCACACCGCGCTCGGTCTGGTGAGCCGCTCGACGGTGAACAGCGCGAGCGCCGTGGCCGTCGCGGCGACGTTCTGGTTGATTCTCGTGACGGCCATCTGCGTCTACGGGATCCGGTGGACCACCAACGCCCAGTGGGTCATGGTGATTATTGAGTACGTGGTGGTCATCGGATTCTCGGTGGGCGGCATCATCAAGGTGGCACTACACCACCCGGTGCATAGCCAGAGCTTCTCGTGGTCGTGGCTGAATCCTTTGGCACTGCACGGCTGGTCGGCCGTGGCCCAAGGTCTGGCGCTCGGGGTCTTTTTCTTCTGGGGTTGGGACACCGCGCTCAATCTCAACGAGGAGTCGAAGGACGCGAGCCGCACCCCCGGTCGCGCGGCGTTGTTGTCGATGTGGCTGCTGCTGTTCGTCTTCGTGCTCAATGTGGTGGCCGCCGAGATGCTGCTCGGCCCAAGGGCCATCGCCAACCACGGCGAGAACATGCTCTTCTTCTTCGGCCAGCAGTTCGCCGGGTCGTGGGCCGGTTACGTCATGGTCTTCGCCGTGCTGACCTCGACGGTGGCCACGACTCAGACCACCTTGTTGCCGGCGGCGCGCATCACCTATTCCATGGCCCGTGACGGCGTCTTTCCGAAATTGTTCGCGGTAATTCACGGTCGTTACCGCACGCCCGCGATGGGCACCCTGGTGGTGGCCATCGTCTCGCTCGCCGGGATCACCCTGACGACGTTGTCGTCGTCGAGTGCCAACGTCTTCAACAACCTGATTTCCAACATGGGCGTGCTCGTCGCCCTCTACTACGGCATGACGGGGCTGGCTTGCGCGTGGGCCTTCCGGCGCACGTGGCGAGGCGGTGCGCGCGTGGTCGCGATGATGATTCTCGGTCCGCTGCTCGGTGGGCTGGTCCTCCTGTACGTCGCCTACCAGGTGATGGTGTCGGGTGGGATGAGCGCTATGCCCGACGTGTTGGTGATCGTCACCGGACTGCCGGCGATGGTGTGGGCCTGGTCGCGTTCACGCACGGCCGTCTTCTGGCGTCAGCCCCGCATAACCCACACCCGAACCGACTGACTAGCCTGAGAAGCGAGTCAGAAAGGGTGATCAACGATGATCATCGGCGTCCCTAGAGAAATCAAAACCGACGAACATCGCGTGGCCCTGACGCCCGCGGGGGCGAGAGAACTCACCGGAGCCGGACATCGGGTCCTCATCGAAGCCAGTGCTGGTCGAGGTTCGTCGTTCACCGATGAGGACTACACCGCCAACGGGGCAACCATTGTCGCCAGTGCCGATGATGTCTGGGCCGAGGCCGAACTCATCCTCAAGGTCAAAGAACCCGTCGTCGCCGAGTACCACCGACTGAGTGCTCGTTCGAACCAGGTTCTCTTCACCTACTTGCACCTGGCCGCTTCGAAGGAGTGCACCGACGCCCTGATGGCCGCGGGCAACGTGGCCATCGCGTACGAAACGGTGCGTCTGCCCGATAACTCCCTGCCGCTGTTGACCCCGATGAGCGAGGTCGCCGGTCGCATGGCTCCGCTCGTGGGCGCCTACCACCTGATGCGCCACGAGGGTGGCCGCGGAAATCTCCTCGGGGGAGTGCCCGGCGTGGAGCCGGCCACCGTCACGGTGATCGGCGCCGGCGTCGCCGGGCTGGCCGCCGCCACGATGGCTGCGGGTCTTCACGCCCGGGTCAAGCTGCTGGACCGCAATCTCGATCGGTTGCGGGCTCTGGACATTCACTTCAATGGTCGCGTTGAGACGATTGCCTCGTCCACCCTCGCCATTGAAGAGGCCGTGCGACAGGCCGACCTGGTCATTGGTGCGGTGCTGGTGGTGGGAGCCAAGGCACCCAAGTTGGTGTCCAACGATCTCGTGCGCACCATGAAGCCCGGCGCCGTGCTGGTCGACATCTCCGTTGACCAGGGTGGTTGTTTCGAAGCCACGCGTCCGACGACTCACTCGAATCCGACTTTTGAGGTGGACGGTCGGGTTTTCTATTGCGTCGCCAACATGCCCGGTGCCTTCCCGCACACCTCAACCCAGGCGCTCGCCAACGCCACCTTGCCCTATTCGTTGGCGTTGGCCAACAAGGGCTGGCGTCAGGCGGTCGCCGACGATCACGCGCTCGCCGAGGGCGTGAACGTGGTGTCGGGCGCCGTGACCTACGCCGGGGTCGCTCACGCGTGGGGACTTCCCCTCGCGTCGATTTAGTTTTCTACGAATGGGCAGTGGCGACAGCCACTGTTGCAGCAGGTTCCTCGCTCGAGGTGAGCGGCCACGGTCAGCACCGACATGCCGGTGAGGGGATCGCGGTAGGTGCTCTGTCCGTCGCGCACCGCCGCTTCGTGGCGCGAACAAATTGCCGCGAAGTCTGGCCGAGACGGACTCAGTCTCGTCGGATGCGGCACGGGAAGGTTTTCCACCAAGTCACGATACGGGCGCGCACGAAAGTGAAAGTCGCCATGATGGGCGTGTAGATTTCCCCGTGTGGCCCTTGTTTCCCAGAAGCGCGCCTCCGCCTCGCGCGGTGGAGTCAGAGGCTATTTCCGTCAGGCCACAGGGCGCCGGCGCGTCCTACTTCGGGCCGGATTGCTCGCGTCGGTGTCCGGTTTGCTGGTCATCTTTACGGTGAAAGCGGTCGGCCACTCCGACTCGGCGTCGATACCGTCTCTCGCGACTAACACTGGGCAGATCCTGTTTATGGCGGGCTTCGTGGTGGTGGTCGCCATGGCTCGCAAGACATCGACCGTGCTGTTCTGGATCCTTGGCTCGCTGTTGCTGGCCGCCCTCATGAAGGCCGCGCAAGGCCTGTTCATGCTTGATCAGTGCCTGGATTGTTATCTCAGCGACTCTCCGCCGCCCGCTCCGCCGGCCGACGCGCTCGCTCGTACCCTGGGCAGTTTGGCAACGGTGCTATTTCTCATGGCTCAAGTGTTCTCAGTAGTGGCGGTGACTCACCCAATGATTCAGCGATTCTTCAACAGATTTGATACCCATGAATCTGAACTGAGTGACCAGATGGTCGAAGTAGCCCCGTTCTGTGGTCAGTGTGGCAGTGCGATTGACGCCACCGACTCTTTCTGCGCTCGGTGCGGACACTCGCTTCGTCCGACCAACGACTGATTAGTCGTCATTCACAACGACGAATTTCCCAAACTTCCCGGGGGCACCGAAGCGTTCGTAAGCGAGAGGAAGTTTGTCAAAGGCGACCGTGCCGGCCAGGGGGACCCGCAGGGCCTTCTCGCGCCACAAGGGTACGAGTTCGTGAGAGACGGCGGTCGCCACCGACGCTTTGGTGGCTCGATCACGCGAACGAAGAGTGGAGCCCGTGACACTCGCGCGGGTCGCCATGATTCCCAAGAGGTCTATCGAGGCTTTGCTCCCCGCACCCACGCCGATCACGACCACGCGAGCGAAGGGGGCGAGACGCCGTTGAGCCACCTCGAGGTGAGCCGCTCCCACGAGCTCCAAAACCACGTTTACTGGGTCGATGGCCGCGACATCGTCGGTGGTAATGCAGTCGTGGGCACCGAGGTCCCGTAGGGCCCGGTGGTGCGTGTCGTCACGCGTGACGGCCACGACGTGGGCTCCGCGCGCCACGGCAATCTGCACCGCGGCCATACCGACGCCGCCGGCGGCTCCCGAGATAAGAACCCGCTCGCCACGGTGCAGGCCGGCCTGGGTGACGAGCGCGTCGTGGGCCGTCGAGAAGGCTTCGGCGAATCCACCGGCCGCCGGCCAGTCGACGTGGTCGGGGACTTCGATGAGGTGCTCGGCCGGTACGACACAATGCGTCGCGTGCGCGCCCCCGCCCACGACGGCACACACCCGACGGCCCACGAGAGCGGGGTCGACGCCCTCGCCGTGGGCACTCACCACGCCCGCGATCTCGAGACCCGGCACGTCGGCGGGCACACCCGGGGGGGCCGGGTAGAAACCGGCGCGTTGTAAGAGGTCGGCCGCGTTAATGCCGGCGGCGCGCACGCTCACCAGTACGTCACCGGGGCCAGGGTCGGGAGTCGGCCGCTCCACGAGGTGAAGTTCTCCATTGGTAATGGCCCACGCGCGCACGTGGCGAGCCTAGGTCTCGGCGCCGGTAGGGTCGCGGGCATGAGCATTTTCGACACCCCCATTTCCACCCTCTCGGGCGAGCCCACGACACTCGGTGCGCTGATTCCGCGCGCGGCGCTACTCGTGAACGTCGCCTCCAAGTGCGGCCTCACCCCGCAGTACGAGGGCCTCGAGGAGTTGCAGCGCCAGTACGAGGGTCAGGGCTTCACCGTCATCGGATTCCCCTGTAACCAGTTCATGGAACAAGAGCCCGGCAGCCCCGAGGAGATCGCCACGTTCTGCTCGACGACTTACGGCGTGACCTTCCCATTGACCGAGAAGATCGAAGTGAACGGTGAGAACCGTCACCCCATCTACCAGGAACTCTGCGCGGTCGCCGACGGCACCGACGAGGCGTACAGCGGCGACATCCGCTGGAACTTCGAGAAGTTCCTCGTCACCAAGGACGGCACGACACTGCGCTTCACGCCCATCACCCAGCCCAACGACGAGAAGCTCGTCGCAGCCATCGAAGCGGCTCTGGCCTAAGCCTCCTCACCAGTACGAACATCGGGGGAGTGATGCCGTTGCGCGCGACGCTGTTCGACATGGACGGCTTGCTCATCGACTCGGAGATTCTCTGGCACGAAGCCGAGGTCGACATCCTCGGGGCGCTCGGAGTGCCGCTCAGCCACGACGCGCCGCGCCAGACGAAGGGAATCATCACCCGCGAGGTGGTGCGCTACTGGTACGAGCGTTACCCCTGGGAGGGTCCGGGCCTGGACGACGTCGGTGAGCAAATTATCGAGCGCGTCGGTGAACTGGTCGAGGAAAAGGGTGTCTTGCTGCCCGGCGCCGTGCGCGCCATCGAACTCACGTCCGAACGTGGTCCGATTGCCCTGGCCAGTTCGACCACCCTGCGCGGCATCCACCGGGCGCTCGATCACTTCGGTCTGCGTGAGCGTTTCGCCACGATTTGTTCCGCCGAGTTCGAGCCGTTCGGCAAGCCGCACCCGGCCGTCTTTCTCACGGCGGCCCAGAGCCTCGGTGTCGCTCCGACCGACTGTCTGGTCTTTGAGGACTCGCCGGCCGGTGTGCTCGCCGGTAAGGCCGGGCGCATGACGGTGGTCGCGGTTCCGGTGGAAGAAGACGTGGACAACCCCGCCATGGGGTTGGCCGACCTGGTCCTGCCATCGCTCGAGGCACTCCAGCCGAACTGGCTGGATGAGCGTTTCGCCTAAAGGGCTTTGACGAATCGGTGACTGTCCGGGTAGGCCGCGAGGCCCCCGGGTCCCACCTCGACCTTCGTCCATCCTTCGCGGTGGTACAGGGCGATCGCTTCGGGCTGGGCCCATCCGGTCTCGAGAAACAGATCGTGCAGTCCACGTTCGCGCGCCAATTTCTCGGCCGCTACTAGTAGCGCCGCGGCCACGCCGTGGCGGCGCAGGTCGGGTCGGACCCAGAGCCGCTTGATCTCGCCCCACCCCGGGGCCACGGGAGCGAGGGGCCGCACCGCGACACCACCGGCGATGTGTCCGTTCTCACGGGCCACCAAAAAGAAACCGTCGGGGTCTGCGAACTGGCTGAGGGGCTCTTCGTCACCGGTGTGATCGCCACCGTAGCGACGATTGAGTTCGTCGACGGCCAGGTGATTCAGTGCGCGCACCGCCGTCGAGGTCACGGCTTCGGGGGCGATGCTCACGTCCACGAAGGGGCACCTTACGGGTGTGCGGGCTCGCTTCGGTAGAATTGCGCAACCGTTTGTGAGGAGAGCCGTGTTCCGTCCCGTCAGCGCCGATCTGGATTTCGTCGCCCTCGAAGAGACGGAACTGCGCCGCTGGGCCGACCACGACGTCTTCGCCCGCTCCATGTCGTTGCGCGAAGGGGCCGAACCGTGGGTCTTCTACGAGGGCCCGCCGACGGCGAATGGTAAGCCCGGCCTGCACCACGTCTGGGCCCGCATTTACAAGGACCTCTTCTGTCGCTACCAGACGATGCGCGGCCACTTCGTGGCACGACGCGCCGGCTGGGACACCCACGGCCTGCCCGTCGAGGTCCAGGTCGAAAAGCAACTGGGTATCTCGGGCAAACAGGCCATCGTCGACACGGTGGGCATGGCCGAGTTCACCCGCCTGTGCAAAGAGTCGGTGCTCGTCTACGTCGGCGAGTTCGAGAAACTCACCGAGCGCATCGGTTACTGGACCGACATGGAGCACGCGTACTACACCTTCACGCCCGAGTACGTGGAGTCGGTGTGGTGGCACCTCAGCCAACTCTTCTCGCGCGGCCTCTTGTACGAGGACCTCAAGGTCGTTCCCTACTGCCCGCGGTGCGAAACGGCACTGTCGAGCCACGAGCTCGGCCAGCCCGGGGTCTACACCGATGAGGTTGACGAGTCGTGTTTCGTCTCGCTGCCCATCACCGACGCGGCCGCCCACCCGGCCCTCGCGGGGGCGACGCACCTCGCGGTGTGGACGACCACTCCGTGGACGTTGTTGTCGAACGTCGCCGTGGCCGTGAACCCCGCCCTCACCTACGCCGTGGTCGGTGGCCACGTGGTGGCGCGTGAGCTGGTGACCTCGGTCTTCGGCGAAGACGCCATCATCTCCGCCGAGATCTCCGGTGAGGATCTGCTCGGCGTGCACTACGAGCGACCCTTCGACGACGTGGCCCTGCCCGAAGGCGTCGACGCCTGTTACGTCGTGGGAGCCGACTACGTCACCACCGACGACGGCACCGGCCTCGTGCATCAGTCGCCGGCCTTCGGTGAAATTGACCGCCAAGTCGCACGTCGCAACGGCCTACCCACCTTGAACCCGGTCGGCCCCGACGGCTGTTTCACCTCGGCCGTGTCGTGGCTCGAAGGAAAAGCTGTGCGCGAGGCGAACAGCACCATCAACAATGAACTCGAGAAGCGCGGACGCCTGATTCGGCGCATGGACTACACCCACGCGCTGCCGCACTGCTGGCGCTGCTCGACCGTGCTTCTCTACTGGGGTAAGCCCAGTTGGTACGTGGCGACTAGCCAGTTCAAGGACCAGATGCTCGGCGAGAACGCGCAGATCGACTGGCACCCCGCCCACATCCGAGACGGCCGCATGGGCGAGTGGCTGGCCAACAACGTCGACTGGGCCCTGTCGCGCGACCGCTTCTGGGGCACGCCGCTCCCCATCTGGCGCTGCTCCGAGAATCACCTCACGTGTGTCGCCTCGCGCGACGAGCTCGGTCGCCTCGCCGGACGTGACCTATCGGGTCTTGATCCGCACCGACCCTCCATCGACGAGGTGGTCATCGGGTGTCCGACCTGTGGGGGCGAAGCGCGCCGTGTTGAGCCGGTCATCGACGCGTGGTTCGACTCGGGCTCGATGCCCTCGGCCCAGGTGGGGTACCCGCACGTGCCCGGATCCGAGGCGGCCCGTCAGTTCCCGGCCCAGCTCATCGTCGAAGCCATTGACCAGACGCGCGGGTGGTTTTACTCCCTGCTCGCGGTGAACACGCTGGTCTTTGGCCAGTCGCCCTACGAGCACGTGCTGTGCCTGGGCCACATCGTCGACGAGCACGGCCGCAAGATGTCCAAGTCCAAGGGCAACGTCATCGACCCGTGGGAGGTGCTCGACACCCGCGGCGCCGATCCGCTGCGCTGGTGGATGTTCTCCCAGGGTTCGCCGTGGACCTCGACGCGCGCAAGTTTCGCCGCCATCGACGCCTCGCTGCGCGACACGCTGGCGACGTTGTGGAACACCTTCTCCTTCTTCACCACCTACGCCTCGCTCAACGGCTTTGATCCGGCCGACCCGCAGATCCCCGCCG
>CAXBRI010000040.1:0-8651 GCA_963978125.1 uncultured bacterium
CCGTGGCACCCGCGGTACTCATCGACGTTCTCCTCGTGATTGCGGGTGTCGCCCTGGTTCGGGCACTGGATGGCGAACAGCGGGGCCGCCCATTGGCACTGGCCGGTTCTCTCGTGGGGAACGTGGCCATCTTCGTTCTGCCACTCACGGTCAATCTTTTCTTTGCCGGTCGACGGGCGATTGAGGTCTTCGGACTTCCGCGTGGTCCGTGGTCTACACCTACATTTCTGGGCCTACTCCGCGGGGCGGACGGACCCTTCGGCAATTCGTGGTCGGGTTGGCTCATCCCCCTGGTGGCGCTCGCCGCTGTTGCGTTGGCCCGTGGTGATCGCGCCGCCGTGGTGAGGCCGCTCGCCGGCGTCGCGACAGTGAGCGTCGTCGTTGCGGCACTGGTGAGTCGGTCGTGGCTGGGTCCGTTTGCTCCGGATATCGATGCTCTTCTGGCGCTGCTCGGAGTCGTCCTGGCGGTGCTGTGTGCCTACACAGTGAGCGCGATTGAAAATGACATCTCGTCGACGAACTTTGGTTGGCACCAAATAGTCGCGGGCCTCTCCATCGTTGCTCTCGTGGGACTCACGATTCCGCTGTTGACCTCGATGGGAAGTGGTCGCTTCGACCTTCCCTCCACGGCCAGTGCAGAGAGCTTGGCCACTTTGACTCCGACTGGTGCGGGGAACTACCGCGTGCTCTGGCTGGGTGACCCGGCGGTTCTGCCCATCGCCGGATGGAATATTCAGCCGGGTCTGTCGGCGGCCACCACCATGAACGGACTCCCGTCGGGCGACACGCTGTTCACGTCACCCAATTCGGGAACGACCGACACGGTGTTGTCCGATGTCGCGCTGGCTCTGCACGGTCAGACGATTCGGTTGGGTGCGCTGCTCGCCACAGCGGGCATCTCGAGTGTCGTCGTGATGTCGGCGGCGGCCCCGGTGCTCGCGGGGGTGCAGACCACACCTGTGCACACTCCGCCGGCGACTCTTACGCCGGCACTGAGTCGCCAGACTGATCTAGCCCTCACGCTGAGTTCGCCGTCGGTCGCGGTGTACGCCAACACGGCTTTTCACGGGGTGACCTTCGCCACCGTGGACGCCCTGAAGCCCACGCCGGTCTTCACGAACGGCACGACGAGTGGCACCGTGCCGGCCGGTTCGACCATGTCGGCGGCTGTGGCACCCGCCGGTGCCTTCGCTCTCGAAGTGAACGGCCACCCGGCACCACGTTCCACGGACGGTGGATGGTGGCCGCGCTACCGGGTGGCCGCGGCGAACTTGTCGCCCACGGCCTCACTCGTTTTGCACCAGTTCCCGCTGAACGGCCTGTTGGCCGCATTCACTTTGGGTCTGTGGTCGATTGTGTGGTTGGGGTTCGGGATGGTGGCTCGTCTGGAATGGGTCTTTACCCGGCCGCGTCCGAAGATTCGCCGGAGGAAGTCGTGAATCGGCGCCCCACACTTCTGGTGCTCGCGGCGAGCCTGCTCGTGGCCGGGTTGCTCGTCAGCTTGGTGCCACGTTCGCGTGGGGGAGTGCTCGTGACGAGCGCCCACGCCGAGTCCTCGGCGCTGTACTGCTCGGGTTTGACGAGTTCCCAGTTGGGCGCCCAGGGAACCATCACCATTCGCAATCTCTCGAACTCGCTTCGCCACCTCGAGATCACCGTCCACTCCGACGACGGGAAGTCGTCCTCTCAGACGGCCGCGGTGCACGCCGGGGACGTGACGACGATTCAGCCGGACTCCTTGGCCACGGGTCACGCGTTTGGCGTGGACATCATCGCCGATGGGCCCGGGCTCGCCGCCGTGGAGAACACGCGCGAAGGGCACGCCACCGCCCCGTGCGTGGCGTCGGGGTCGAGCAAGTCCCTTTTCGCGGGGCTCTCCACGGTGGTGGGAACCGACACGTACCTGAACCTGTACAACCCCACGGCGACCCCGGCGGTCACCAACCTGTCGGTCTACACCGCGGCCGGCTTCTCGGCTCCGACTGCGCTGCAAGGCATTACGGTCGCGGGACACGCTCTGTACTCCGTGGAACTCGGAAGCCACGTTGTGAACACGTCGAACTTCGCGGTCCTGTCGAGAGTGGTGCACGGCCAACTCTTGAGCGTGGCGACGATGACCGGGGGATCCTTGCCGTCGTTGATTACGCCGACCACCTCGACCCGGAAGTTGACGTTGCCGGCGGTGACGACGGCGGATCAAGCCACCTCGGTCATTCAGTTCGCAAATACGTCCGACAAAGAAGCAACGGTGACGGCGAAATTCTCCCTAGGGGATTTCCAGGTGGCGCCTCAAACCGTTCAGGTCCTTCCCTTCTCAACCGCTTCGCTGACCGTGAGCCCGAACTCGGCCATCCCCGCAGCGGGGAACGCCATTGTGTCGCTCACCAGTACGGCCCCGGTGGGAGTATCGCTCGGAGTGGGAACCCAGGGCCACCTCGCCGTGACGAGTCCGCCGCGTCCAAGAACTAGCACCCTCGTCAGTGACGTGTACGGCGACGGTTTCGACTTTGTCACTGTGCTCAACCCGAACTCCGTTTCCGTGTCGCTCACGGTTCGGCCCCTCGGCGCTGCGGCCACGCGCCGATTCGAAATTCAACCCGGTCACTCCGTCTCGCTCACCGAAGGCGTGCCATGGGGTTCGGTCGCGGCCGGAACGCTTCAGCTGACATCTACTAGTCCCGGTGTCATCGTCACCGGGGCCTGGAAGACCAAGCCGGCTGGAATCGGACTAACTACGGGCTACTAAGAATCAGTTGGCCGGCAACGTCGGCGGCTGCCACTGAGTCGTGGTCGGCGCCACCGGGCTTGAGGCGGCGTCGGGGCCACTCAGCGAACTCACCGTCTTCGCCCCCTTGGGATGAACCGGTTCACCGAAGGCCTCATCAATCAACTTCGCGGCGGTTTCGCCATCGACGGTCTCATGCTCCAGGAGGGCACGGGTCAGGGCTTCCAGCCCGCGGCGGTGGAGCGTGAGTACCTCAATCGCCCGAGACTCCTGCTCGCGGAGAATCCGCTCAACTTCGTCGTCAATGACCTTGGAGGTCGCGTCGGAGTAGTCACGGGTGTGCATGAGGTCCTCACCCAGGAAGACCTGACCCTGAGAGCCCCACGCCATCGGTCCGATCTCCTTCGACATGCCCCATTCGCGAACCATGCGGCGGGCCAGCTCGGTGTTGCGCTGGAGGTCGTCCGACGCACCAGTGGAGAGGTCTCCGTAGATCAGGAGCTCGGCCACGCGGCCGCCCATCCGCATGCACAGGGAGTCCTCGAGCTGCTGGCGCGACATGATGTGACGATCCTCTTCGGGGAGGGTCATCGTCACGCCGAGCGCCATGCCGCGCGGAATGATGGTGATCTTGTGGAGCGGGTCGGCCTGGTCCAGCACGTAGGCCAACAAGGCGTGACCCGATTCGTGGTAGGCGATGCGCTCGCGCTCATCGTCCTGGAGGGCCATGGTGTCGCGCTGCTGGCCCATCATGACCCGGTCACGTGATTCCTCGAAGTCATCCATCGAGATCGTGGCCGAGTGACGGCGCACAGCGTGGAGGGCCGCCTCGTTCACGAGGTTGGCGAGATCGGCACCGCTCATCCCGGGCGTTCCCCGAGCCACCAGCTCCAGGTTGACCGACGCGTCAAGGGGCTTGTTCTTGGCGTGCACCTGCAAAATAGGAAGACGTTCGTCAAGGTCGGGCAAGGGCACGACAATCTGACGGTCGAACCGGCCGGGACGGAGCAACGCGGGGTCCAAGATGTCGGGACGGTTCGTGGCGGCCATGACCACCACACCCTCAGACGGGTCGAACCCATCCATTTCCGAGAGAAGTTGGTTCAGCGTTTGCTCACGCTCGTCGTGACCGCCGCCGAGTCCCGCTCCGCGCTTGCGACCAATGGAGTCGATTTCGTCCACAAAGACAATGGCGGGGGAGTTCTTTCGGGCCGAGGCGAAGAGATCGCGCACACGGCTCGCGCCCACGCCGACGAACATCTCCATGAAATCCGACCCCGACACGGAGAAGAACGGAACCTTGGCCTCTCCGGCCACCGCACGGGCGAGCATCGTCTTTCCGGTTCCGGGAGGGCCCACCAGCAACATGCCCTTAGGAATTTTGGCGCCGACGTCGGTGAAGCGCCCGGGGTTCTTGAGGAAGTCAACGACTTCGCTGATTTCCTGCTTGACACCCTTGTAACCGGCGACGTCGGCAAACGTCGTCTTCGGGTGGTCCTTGTCGAACTGCTTCGCCTTGGAGCGACCCACCGACATCATGCCGTTCATCTGGCTGCGCGCCTGGCGGCCGGCCAGCAACATCAGTCCACCAAACAAGACAATCGGAAAGAGGTAGGGGAGAATCAAGGACAAGAAGCCCGACGAGTTCGCGAAGTTGACGTTGACGTTGTTGGAGCGCAGAACGTCGACTTCGGTCGTCAAGGCGGGCACGGGGCCACTCACTGAGTAGTTGGTTCCGTCGGCCAGCTGTCCGGTGATGACGCCGGTGCCGTTGTTGATCGTGGCGGAGACAACCTTCTCAGACCGTGCGTCGCGGAGGAGCTGGCTGTAGGTGAGGGTCTTGACGTTCTTGGTATTCACGAACGAGGGGAGCATCAACAAGACGAGAACAAGTCCCACCGCGGCCCACGCCCAGAACCGGCGACGCTTGTCGGGCGAGCCGGATCCCGAATCGCCCAGTCCGAGAAACCTCTTTAGCCCTTGGCGCTCTTCAGGTGAATTTGTCACCCCGTCAGCCTAGAGGTCGCTTGCGACGTGATTTCCGCACGGGTCACGCGTTGTTAGCGTGAGGATATGGCTTTCGCCCCACCTGTGGAGAACCACGGTCGCGTTCGAGTTACGCCCTTGTTCGTCACCATCGCCCTCGCGTGGGTGGTCGGCCAAATCCTTGCGGTACCCGCCGTCAGCGTTGCGGCAACTCTGGCTGGATTCCACGGCAAATTGAGCCATCTGCTAGCGGCGTCCACCCATGCCCCGTGGTGGGTCGTCACTGCCGCTTTGGTCGCCATTTGGATCGGGTTTCTCGGTGGCGTGGTCGTGGCCCACCGGTGGGCGCAAGTCCCCCGGTGGCGAGGGGCCTGGCGTTTCCGACTAAGCGACTTCAAGTTCGTCTTTCTCGGTATGGCCTGTCAGATCGCCGTCGGGCTCGCGTATCTGCCGTTTCATTCCCCCACCCGCAACCAACCCACTCAGCACCTCTTTGGTGCAAGTCACGGGGCGGCCTTTGTGCTCGTCGCGTTGTTGTCGGTCATCGGTGCTCCCCTTGTTGAGGAGATGTTCTTTCGGGGGACCCTCTTCGGCGGCCTGGCCTCTGTCGCGCCAACCCGTACCAATCTCGTACTGGCCGTCGTCGTGAGCTCGGCGCTTTTTGGTGCGGCTCACGTCGAGTGGTTCCAGTTCCCCGGTCTGGCCGCCATGGGCGCGGTGCTGGCCATCGTGGCCTGGCGCACGCAGCGTCTCGCGCCCGCGTTCATCACTCACGCGGCGTTTAATGCCGTGGCCCTACTGGGTGTGATTGCCCAAAGGATGCATCACTGATGCGCAAGTGGGAGCGTACGTACCTCTGGTTGGAACTCATCGCGCTGGCGGCCGCCACCGTGGTGGTGCTGAGCGCCGTCCACCCCAACCTGGTGTTCTCGTCGTCGCTCGTGACCGGAGGCGACACCGGCGCTCACCTCGCTCTTCCGGCGTATTTGCGCACGACGGGAAACCTGTTCAACCTGACGCCGTGGTATCCGGGCTGGTTCGCCGGCATGCCGGCCTACACCTACTACTTCATCGTGCCCGACTTCCTCGCGGTCTTGGGTAGCTACGTGGTGGGCTTTGCGGTCAGTTTCAAACTCGTCACGCTGCTGGGATCGTTTCTCATGCCCTGGGCCGCGTACGCCATGGGCCGACTGCTGCGCGCGCCACGTCCGGTTCCGGTCGCCTTGGGCATGGCCACGCTGCCCTTCCTCTTCGACGCCTCGTTCACCATCGACGGCGGGAACCTCTTTTCGACGATGGCGGGGGAGTACGCCTTTTCCCTGTCGCTCGCCTTCGCCATGGTGGCCATCGGACTCATGGGACGGGGCATGCGCACCAGCCGGGGATACTGGCTCACGGGTGTCGTGCTCGCTCTGACCCTGCTGTCGCACGTTCTCCCGTTCTTCTTCGTTCTGGGGGCGACGGCCGTACTCGCTCTCTACGAGTTGATTCATCGGCGCTGGGGTATCGACCCCGAAGACGAACCCGCCAGTGGTGACTACGCCCGACCGATTCGATTCGCGGTGGGGTCGGGGCTCATCGCGCTCGGCCTCACGGCCTGGTGGCTCTGGCCCTTCGCCACCTCGCAGCAGTACACGAACTCCATGGGGTACACCAACGACCCGGTCAATTCTTTTGCCGCCGTGGGCAAGGTGCTGGGTTGGTTCAACGCGAGCGGGGGACCGGCCGGTGACCGTTGGGTCATCGTGGCGGCGCTGGGTGCCGCCGTTCTCTCTTTCTGGCAGCGCAGCCGAGTGGGCATCTTTCTCACTTTTGTCACTCTTGGATCGCTCGTCGCATTCCTCGTCGACCCTCAAGGGGTGATCTGGAACGAACGACTGGTGCCGTTCTGGTTCCTCGGTACGCACCTGCTCGTCGGATGGCTCGTCGGCGACACCGTCATGAGGGTTGCCGCTGCTCGGCCCAAGCCGTCGGGTGAAGTCCTCTCGGTTTCTCATGACGAGGAAGCGATTGAGGTGGTTGCTTCAGTCGTCGATGACGCGGAGGACGATGAGGATGGCGTTGACGAACACGGTCACGAAGTAACTGAGCAGACCGGCCGCCGCATGGGCACGGCCATCGTGTCCGTACTCCTCATTGGTCTCTTGTCGGTGGTGCCGGGGCAGGTGACGCCGCTCGCCAACGCGCTCGGGCTCTCCACCTCGGGAAACCAGGTGTCGTCGTGGGCACAGTGGAATTACGCGGGCTACCAGGGAACCACGGCCTGGCCCGAGTATCACCGCCTGATGAACACCATGGACCGGATTGGTCACCGTCACGGGTGCGGTCGGGCGATGTGGGAGTACGGCGCGGACCAGAACCGCTTCGGCACGCCCATGGCGTTGATGCTGCTGCCGTACTGGACGAACAACTGCATCAATTCGATGGAGGGCCTGTTCTTCGAGTCATCGGCGACCACTCCGTATCACTTCATTGACCAGGCACTCCTGTCGGCCCAACCCAGCAACCCGCAGGTGGGCCTGCCGTACTCGGACCTGTGCGTGCACTGCGGAGTGCCGCGCCTTCAGATGCTCGGGGTTCGCTACTTCGTCGCCTACTTCCCGACGACGGTGGACCAGGCCAATCGTCTCTCTGACCTGAAGCCCCTCTCGGTCTTGTCCCGGGTGGGTGGGGCCAGCGTGATTTGGCACATCTATCAAGTTCGTCATAGTTCGTTGGTCGAAGGCCTGCGCTACCAACCGGTGGTCGTGCCCGGTCTCTCCTCGCGAACGGCCTGGCTGAAGGCCAACGTGAAGTGGTGGGCGGCCCAGAACCTCCCCGCAGTGGTCGCCGCCGAAGACGGCCCTTCCACGTGGGCACGGGCGAGCACTGCACGAATTCTCCACCTTCCCCAGCGCGCGCTTCCGGTTGAGCACGTGACACACGTGGTGCAGGGCACGCAATCACTCTCGTTCCACGTGGACAAGATTGGGGTCCCGACTCTCGTCAAGATTTCGTACTACCCACGCTGGCACGCCGAGGGCGCCGAGGGCCCCTACCGCGTCAGTCCCAACCTGATGGTGGTCATTCCCACCTCGCACGACGTCACGTTGACGTACGGGGCCAGCGCCGCGGTGGTGGCCGGGAATCTCGTGACCGACGCCTTTGTGACCTTGGGCCTCGCGTTGGCCGCCTGGCGCCTGAGAAACCGTCGGGTGGCGAGAAGTAGGATTGCCAACCGTGCAAACCAGTCCGGTCTTTAAGGCCTACGACGTTCGGGGCACCTATCCGGACCAACTGAACGAGGAATTGGCCCGGGCCGTCGGCTCGGCTTTCGCCGCCTTCGTCGCCAGCCCCCGCATCCTCGTGGCGCGCGACATGCGCCCCTCCGGGGTTCCGCTCGTGGCCGCTTTCGCCGACGGCGCGCGGGCCGTGGGTGTCGAGGTCGTCGACCTCGGACTGGCCTCAACCGACCTTCTCTACTTTGCCGCCGGTCACCTCGACGCCCCCGGCGCGATGTTCACGGCGTCGCACAACCCCGCGGCGTACAACGGAATCAAGCTCTGTCTGGCGGGAGCGGCTCCCGTGGGGGCCGAGTCGGGACTGCGCGAGATTGAGGCGGCGACCAACGAGTTCTTGAAGTCGCCGGCCCAGGGTTCGCCCGCGCCGCTCCACGCGGCCGACGTCACCGATGAGTGGGTGCGCCACGTGCGGTCCTTTACCGACGTCAGCGCTCTACGGCCGCTCAAGATTGTGGCCGACTGTGCCAACGGTATGGGTGGATTCATCGCCCCGTTGGTCTTCGCCGGTCTGCCCTTCGAGATGGAGTATCTCTACCCCGAACTCGACGGAACCTTCCCCAATCACCCGGCCGACCCGCTCAACCCGGAGAACCTCGTCGACCTGCAACGTCGCGTTCTCGAGACCGGTGCCGACATCGGCCTCGAGAACGCGACGTTGC
>CAXBRI010000041.1:0-8571 GCA_963978125.1 uncultured bacterium
GTGTTCAACTATCAACACGCCCTCGTCGGTGAGCCACTCCGGTGCGTGCTGGATGATGCGAGCGACGTCCTCGAATCCCGGCACGCCGTCGATATCAGGAGCCACGAGAGCGCCGAAGGGTTCGTGACGCAAGATGGGGTCCAGCGACTCGAAATCGGCGGCGGCCACGTAGGGCGGGTTGGCCGCAATCAGGTCGAAGCGTCCGCGCAGACTCGGATCGAGATCGTCGAACCAGTAACTGTGCACGAACGAGACGGCGAGTAATCGGTGCTTGAGAGCATTGCGCTTGGCGACGGCCAACGCATCCTCGGATTCGTCGAGCGCGACGAGGGTGGCCCCCACCCCACGGGCCCGCAGTTCATCCAATAACGACAAACCAATGGCGCCCGACCCGCACCCCAGGTCGAGCAGTCGTGGCGCGCTGAGTCCCGAGGTGGCGAGGGCCTCGAGGGCGAGACCGACCAGTTCCTCGGTTTCGGGCCGGGGAATCAGCACGCGCGGGTCGACGTCGAGGTCGAGTCCGCGGAAGGGCCAGTGCCCGATGATGTACTGCAACGGTTCTCCCGCCAGACGACGCTGCGCCGCGGCGCGCACGACGTCAGCTTCGTCGGCCTGCGCACCCACGAAGTACTCCTCGATCAACCAGCGGGCCTCGTGGGGGGCGATACCTCGCTCCACCAACTCGGCGCGCAGTGCGGCTCTAGCGTCCGTCACTTTCAGCAAGTTGCCGGGCCCGCTTGGCGGCGAGCAGTGCGTCGACGTAGGCGTCGAGTTCGCCGTTCAAGACGGCGTCCAGGGTGTAGGTCGTGAGATTGATCCGGTGGTCGGTGACCCGGTTCTCCTTGAAGTTGTACGTGCGAATCTTCTCGCTGCGTCCTCCGCCGCCCAACTGAGAACGCTTGAGGTCGCCGAGTTCGCTGGCCTGGGCGTCCTGGGCCGCCTGGAGCAGACGCGAGCGCAGCACCAGCAGGGCCTTCGCCCGGTTCTGGATCTGGCTCTTCTCGTCCTGCATCGACACCACGATGCCCGTGGGCAAGTGCGTGATGCGCACGGCCGAGTCGGTCGTGTTGACACTCTGGCCGCCCGGGCCCGACGAGCGGTACACGTCAATCTTGAGTTCGTTGGGGTTGATCTCCACGTCGACTTCTTCGGCTTCGGGCAGGACCGAGACGGTGGCCGACGAGGTGTGCACCCGGCCCTTGGCCTCGGTCGCGGGCACGCGTTGCACGCGGTGCACCCCGGCTTCGTGCTCGAGGCGAGTCCAGGCGTCCTCACCCTTGATGAGGAAAATGACTTCGTCGAGCCCACCCTGGTCCGACACGCTCTCTTCGAGCACGTCGAACTTCCAGCCGTGCAGCGCGAAGTACCGACGGTACATATCGGCGAGGTCACCGGCAAAGAGATTCGCCTCTTCACCGCCCTCGGCGCCACGGATTTCCATGATGACGTTGCGACCCTCATTGGGGTCACGAGGCAACAAGAGGGTTTCGAGTCGGTCTTCGAGCGCGGGAATCTTCTCCTCAGCCGCGGCGACCTCCTCGCGCCAGGCCTCGCGGTCGGCGCCGTCGGACTCGTTGAACATCTCCTTGGCCGTGGCCAGGTCGTCACGGACGGAGGTCAGTTCTCGCCAAGCCTCGTTGATCTCGGCGAGTTCCTTGTGCCGTTTGGAGAGGTCGCGCAGACGTGCGAGGTCACTGGCGACATCGGGGTCGGCCAAAGCCTGCTCGACGGAGCGAAGTTCCTCTTCGAGTCCGGCCAGCGTCTCGTCGAGGGAGCGCACGGGGTTGGTCGCGGGTGGTGACTACGCCTTGGGCGTGCGCGACTTGGTCTTCTGGGCGTATCGGCGCTCGAAGCGCTCCACGCGACCACCGGTGTCGACGAGCTTCTGCTTACCGGTGAAGAAGGGGTGGCACACGTTGCACAGTTCGATCACGATGTTCGCCTTGGTCGAACGGGTCTGGAACGTGTTGCCACACGAACAGGTCACCGTCGCCTCGACGTAGTTGGGGTGAATGTCTGCCTTCATGGTGCTCCTTGGTGCGAAGAACGATTCTAGCCCGTGGGCCAGAACGCTCAACTAGTGGGGGCCGGACCCTTGGCTATTTCAGCCAAAAACTCGTCGTTCGAACGGGTGGTCTTGAGTTTGTCGATGAGCAGCTCCAGGCCGGCCGCCTCGCGACCCTCCGAGGCCAGACCGTTCAGCACGCGGCGCAGGCGCCACACCTGGGGCAGGGCCTCACGGCTGAAGAGCAGCTCCTCGTGACGGGTCGACGACGAGTTGACGTCGATGGCCGGATAGAGACGGCGCTCGGCCAGACGGCGGTCGAGCTTGAGCTCCATGTTGCCCGTTCCCTTGAACTCTTCGAAGATGACCTCGTCCATCTTGGAACCGGTCTCCACGAGGGCCGTGGCCAGGATCGTGAGCGAGCCACCCTCTTCGATGTTGCGCGCCGCACCGAAGAACTTCTTCGGTGGGTAGAGCGCTCCGGAATCGACACCCCCGGACATGATGCGTCCCGTGGCCGGCGCGGCCAGGTTGTACGCGCGGGCCAGTCGGGTGATGCCGTCGAGGATGATGACCACGTCGTGCTTCTGCTCGACGAGACGCTTGGCGCGCTCGATGCAGAGTTCGGCGATGTGGGTGTGTTCATCGGCCGGGCGATCGAACGTCGAGGCGATGACCTCGCCCTTCACCGAGCGGCGCATGTCGGTCACTTCTTCGGGGCGCTCGTCGACCAGCAGCACCATGAGATGGACCTCGGGGTTGTTGGTTTCGATCGACTGAGCGATCTGCTTCATCACGGTGGTCTTACCGGCCTTGGGCGGCGAAACGATGAGACCGCGCTGGCCCTTACCGATCGGCGACAACAGGTCGACGATGCGCGGCGTCAAGTCGAGCTTGCCCTCGACGTTGGTCTCGAGACGGAGCTTCTCGTCGGGGAACAAAGGAGTGAGGTCCTCGAAGCGCGGGCGTGCACGGGCCGCCTCGGGGTCCATGCCGGCCACGGTGTCCACGCGCAACAGCGCCGGGTACTTCTCGTTCGAGGCCGCCGGGCGGTAACCACCCGTCAGGGCGTCACCCTTGCGGAGGTTGTACTTGCGCACCGTGTTGATCGAGACGTACACGTCCTGGTTGGACGGCTGGTAGCCGCGCACGCGCAAGAAGCCGTACCCGTCGTCGCGCAGATCGAGGAGTCCCTGCACGTCGACCAGTTCGCCGTCGTAGGGCATGTCGGCGTTGGGCATGGACTCGCCGAAGCGGTCACGCCCACGGTTACGGCGGTTCCGGTTGCGGTTGCGCCCACCTTGCTCATTGCCGAAGTCGCGCGGTCCCCGTTCGGGGCGCGGGCCACGCGGCGGACGCTCGTCACCCGAGGATTCGCGGGCCGTGGCCGGCGTAGGGGTCGTCGAGGTGGCCGGGGCCGGCGCGGGGGCGGGGGCGGCGAACTCGCTCACCAGTGAGTCGAAGTCGTCCTCGGGGGTTGCCACGGTGCGGCGCGAGCGCACGGCACGCGACGCCGCGGGCTTGGCTAATCCTTCGATGGCGTCGATGATTTGGTCCTTGGTGGCCCCGGCGGGAATCTCCACGCCCGACGTGCGGGCGATCGTCTCAAGATCGCCCTTGGTCTTGGCCTTCAAGTTGGCCCGGGTGCTGTTGGCGTCAGCCATTGAAAATCCTCTCTCGCCACGAAATGAAAATGGCGAAAAGTACAGAGTTCGTCGTCACACGAAAGACGTCTCAACCGGTCGGCTAGGCGACGGGACGACAATTGAGAGTGTAGCCGACCCGCCGAACCGCGGCGGTCAGCGCTCAATTACGCCCAGGAGGGCGTCAATGGTGGCCGGCACCACCGTGGGCTTGACACTGCTTCCCACGGCCGTATCGGGGTCCTTCAGCCCGTTGCCGGTGAGGACGCACACCACCGTGGAGCCCTCGGGCACGCCGTGCTTTAAGAGGCCGGCGACCGAGGCGGCCGAAGCCGGCTCGCAGAACACCGATTCGTACCGGGCGAGGTAGCGGTAGGCGTCGAGGATCTCCTCGTCAGTGACGGCGCGAATGTCGCCGAGCGATTCGTTGATGACCTCGAGGGCCGGAACCCAACTGGCCGGATTGCCAATGCGAATGGCGGTCGCAATCGTCTCGGGCTTCTCGACGGGGTGGCCGAGAACGATGGGCGCCGCACCGGCCGCCTGCCAGCCCCACATCTTGGGGAGGGAGTCGATTTCGCGGGCCTCGTGGTACTGAGTGAAGCCGCGCCAGTAGGCGGTGATGTTGCCGGCGTTACCCACCGGAATAGAGACGATGTCGGGGGCCCGACCGAGGGCGTCGCAGAGTTCGAAGGCCGCGGTCTTTTGGCCCTCGATGCGGTCGGGGTTGATGGAGTTGACGATGGTGATCGGCACGTGCTGGGTGAGCGCACGAGCGAGGTCGAGAGCCTGGTCGAAGTTGCCGTCAATCTGAATGACCTGGGCGCCGTAGACGATGGCCTGGGCGAGCTTGCCCAGCGCGATCTTTCCTTCGGGTACCAACACCACGCAGCCCATGCCGGCCTTGGCGGCGTACGCCGCGGCCGCGGCCGACGTGTTGCCCGTGGAACCACAGACCACCGTCTGGGCGCCGGCCGCCTTGGCCTTGGTAATGGCCATGGTCATGCCACGGTCCTTGAACGAACCGGTCGGGTTGAGTCCGTCGAACTTGAGATAGACGTGGGCCGAAAGACGCTCGCTCAACCGGTCGGCGCGAATCAACGGGGTATTGCCCTCGTGCAGGGTCACGACGTCCTTGACTCCCGACAGATCCATCCACCGGGCGTACTCCGTGATTAGCCCGCGCCAGCCCGACATCAGTTGGCCCCTTCGATGACCCGCAAGCAGTTTCCGATCTTGTCCACCGCGTCCAACGCCGCGAGTGACACCAGGGTCGCCTCGACGTCACTCGTGGTGGCCGCGTGGGTGAGGAACGACAGCCGGGCTTCATCACCGAATCCGCTCTGCTCCATCGACTGGATGGAGACGTTGTTGTCGCCGAAGACCGTGGCCACCTGGGCGAGCACGCCGGGACGGTCCAGAACGTCGATGGAGATGTAGAAGTGGCTCCGGACGTCACCCGCCGGAATCATCGAGAGCGAAGAGTCGACACTGAAGGGCACGTCATGTCGGCCCGCCACCTTGTTACGGGCCGCGTCGAGGACGTCACCCAGCACGGCCGTCGCGGTGGGGGCGCCACCGGCACCCTGACCCGACCACACCAGGGGGCCACTGTGCACTCCCTCCACGAAGACGGCGTTCATCGGTCCATTCACCGAAGCCAGGGGGTGGCTCGTGGGCACCAGGGCCGGCGCCACGCGACGGGCCAATCCGTGGTCACCGATGCGCTCAGCGACGCCAATCAACTTGATGACGTAACCCGAACGGCGGGCGAACTCCACGTCGATGTCGCGCACGCCGGTGATGCCGACACGCGAGATGTCGGAGCCGTCCATGGCGGTGCCGAACGCGAGCGACGACAAGATGAGCACCTTGGCCGCCGCGTCGAAACCTTCCACGTCAGCGGTCGGGTCGGCTTCGGCGAATCCCAGCGCCTGGGCCTCGGCGAGGACGTCGCCGTAGTCAAGTCCATCGGCCGTCATCTTCGACAACATGAAGTTGGTAGTGCCATTCACGATGCCCATCACGCGCTGGATGCGCTCACCAGCGAGCGAGCTGCGCAGCGCGCGCAGAATCGGAATGCCACCACCGACGCTGGCCTCGTAGAAGAGGTCGGCACCATTCTCGTGGGCGAGGCGCGCGAGTGCCGTGCCGCACTGGGCCATCAAGGCCTTGTTGGCGGTGACGACTGAGACACCCGCAGCCAGCGCCCGTTCGACGATCGGCCGCATCGCGTCGACTCCCCCGGCCACCTCGACGAGGATGTCGGGGGACTTCGCGAAAAGTTCGTCCACCGACGAGAAAAGAAGTTCGGCCGGAACCCCGGGGCGGGAGCGCTGCGGATCGCGCACGACGACGCCGACCAGCTCGAGCGGGGCCGTGGCGGCGTCAATCAGGGCGACTTGGCGTGAGGGATCGCGAAGAAGGCCCACGAAGGCACTCCCCACGAATCCGGCACCCACTACTCCGACACGAATGGGACGTGAATCCACCACGTCAGGCTAACCGACGTGACGCGAGTACTTAAAGTTCGGTGTCGAGACGGACGAGGTCGTCAAAGGTTTCGCGGCGCACCACGACCCGTGCCCGACCCTCCGACACGAAGACCACCGCGGGCCGGGGAACCCGGTTGTAGTTAGAGGCCATGGAGTAGCCGTAGGCGCCGGTCACCGGAGTGGCCACCACGTCACCCACACCCGTTTCGGCCGGTAACCACGCCTCATCGACCAGCACATCACCGCTTTCACAGTGCTTTCCGACCAGCCGCACGTTCTGGGGACGCTCAGCGGTTGGCCGGCGAACGTCAAAGACCTCGTAACCCGATCCGTACAGAACGGGCCGGGGATTGTCGCTCATGCCGCCGTCCACCGCCATGTAGGTCCGCATCGCCAATGACTTGACGGCCCCCACGGTGTACAAGGTGACCCCGGCCGACGCGACGATGGAACGCCCCGGCTCGGCCGTCAGGGCGACGCTCGAGGGCACGCCGAGTTCGGCCGCCCATTCGCGAAGTTGGGCGCCCCAGTCAGCGATGGACAGGGCCGACTCGCCCTCGACGTAGGCCACGCCGAGGCCACCTCCGATGCACAATTCACGGAAATCGTCGTCACGGATGAAGTGCCACACGATGCCCAGCGCCGCACGGAAACCGTCCAGGTCGAAGATCTGCGAACCGATGTGGGCGTGCACACCGTCAACTACCACGCCATCGACCGAACGCAACTCGTCAATGGCCCGTCGTGCGTCACCGCTGGCGATGGAGAACCCGAACTTAGTGTCCTCGTGTCCGGTCTGGACGAACTCGTGGGTGTGCGCCTCGACCCCGGGCGTTACCCGGACCAGGCACGCCAGCTGATCGCCGGGTTTCACGACGGAGCGCAGTCGTTCGATTTCGTCAAAGTTGTCGACCACGACGTGACGCACCCCGACCGCGTGCGCGCGGGCCAGCTCATCCACCGACTTGTTGTTGCCGTGCAGCACGATGCGCGAACCGGGAACGCCGGCGCGCACCACGAGGTCCAACTCGCCGCCGGTGGAGACGTCGATGCAGAGGCCCTCCTCCACGGCCAACCGAGCCATGGCCGCACAAAGAAAGGATTTGGACGCGAATGCCACGCCGTGATCAAAGGCCGACGCCGCGTCGCGGCAACGGCTGCGCAGGGTCTGTTCGTCGTACACGAACAAAGGCGTGCCGAATTCTCGAGCCAACTCCGCGAGCGAGACACCACCAATAACCGTGTCGTCGTCGGAGACCTGCGCGCTGTCGGGTAGCAGTGACACCGGAAGCGGCACACGTGACATAGAAATACCCTAAACGAGGCGGTGACGACTTCTCAGCCCAACGACGATGTGAGGGGTGCCGGTAGAGTGGAGACGTTGCCCCCGTAGCTCAGGGGATAGAGCATTGGCCTCCGAAGCCATGTGCGCAGGTTCGATTCCTGCCGGGGGCGCCAGAAAAAACTCGCCCGTCCACAGTGCGGACGAGGAATAATTCGTGGCGTCTCGCCGTCCAGCCAGCATGCCCGAACCGTAACGGTGCGACGTCGATTGACGGCGCGGCGCACCACTTCGTGCACGGAAAGGCCTAGAGCGCGGGGTCGGTGATTTCGAGTGCCAGCAGGGGGGCCGAGGCCTTCGTCAAACACTCGTAATACTCACCCTCGCCGGTGGAATCGGCCACTACTCCACCACCGGCTTGAATCGTGGCCCACCCGTGACGCAGCGCGACGGTGCGGATGGTGATGGCAAAGTCGGCGTCACCGTCGAGGGCGAAGTAGCCGAGAGCCCCGCCGTAGGGGCCGCGTCTCACCGGTTCCACCTCGTCGATGATTTCCATCGCCCGAATCTTCGGCGCACCGCTGAGCGTGCCGGCCGGAAAGAGGGCGGCCAACGCGTCAATGGCGTCGAGATCTTCACGCAGCGTCCCCGACACCTGTGAGACAAGGTGCATCAAGTGACTGAAGCGCTCGACCCGGGCGAGGCGCTCGACGACCACGGTGCCCGGTTCGCTGACCCGACCCACGTCGTTGCGACCCAGGTCGACGAGCATCACGTGCTCGGCAATCTCTTTTTCGTTGGCGAGCAGTTCCTCTTCGAGTTCACGGTCACGCTGATCCGTCTCACCCCGAGGCCGGGTGCCCGCGATGGGTCGGGTGGTCACCACGCGGTCCTTCACATTCACGAGCATCTCCGGCGACGCACCCACGAGTTGCGCCTCTCCGGTATCGAGCAGGTACATGTAGGGCGAGGGATTCAGAGACCGCAGGATGCGGTACAGCGTCAAGGGATTGGCCGAGGTGGGCCGGCGGAACTGTTGCGAAGGAACGGCCTGGAAAATGTCACCGGCGAAGATGTAGATCGGAAGAGCACACGTCTGAACTCCAGTCACGTGGCCTTATCTCGTATGCCGTCTTCTGCTTGAAA
>CAXBRI010000042.1:0-8470 GCA_963978125.1 uncultured bacterium
TGGACGCGACCCTGCGGACTTGGGCGACCCAGTGGGACGGCTCCGCTCTACTCGGTGACGTCGAACACCAAGAGATTCCCGACGACCGCGGTCACTACCACTGGCTGGTTCGGCTTCGTGCCGGCTCGAAGGACGTGCTCACCGTGTGGTTCGCTCTGCGCCAGCGCACCGTCCACGTCGAAGCGGAGGTTGTGCCCGCGCCCGAGGCCAACGTGGAGGCCTTCTTCCGGTACCTACTGGTGAAGAATGCATCCCTGCGTGAGGTGCATCTGGCCCTCGGGCCCGAGGACGGGGTCTATTTGATGACCCACTTGCCGGTGGGCGAGGTCACCGTGGAACGGCTCGACGAAACGGTGGGGGCCCTGGTTCACTACGCCGATGACATCTTCCCCACGGCCGTGTCGCTCGGCCATCCCTCGTGGCGGCTCCGGCCCCACCGGGGGTAGTGGCCGGTGCCGGTAGCGTTGTCTCGTGGCATTTGACCTCATCATCCTCGGCGGCGGCCAAATGGGCTCGGCCGTGGTCGGCGGATTGTTGGCCGCCGACTATTGCGCTGCGTCGGCGCTCGCCATCGTCGAATCGTCGACCGAACAACGCGAGAAGTTGGCGTCGCGGTTCCCGGGTGTGACCATCGTGGCCGCGCTCGAACTCGACACCGTGGGACCCCAGAGCGGTGTCGTGTTGTGCGTGAAGCCTGACCAGGCCGAAGCCGCGGCGCGTCAAGCCGCCGTGGCGGGGGCGACGCGACTGTTGTCGGTTGTCACGGGACTGTCCACCGCGCGTTTGGAAGCGGTCTTTCCCACCCCGGTGGCGGTGGTGCGCTCAATGCCCAACACACCGGTGCTGGTGCGTCGGGGCGTCAGCGCGTTGGCCGGTGGGGCTCACTGCACGAAGGCCGATCTCGACTGGGCCGAGGGGATTCTCGGCGCCGTGGGAACGGTCGTCCGCGTGGCCGAACGCCACCTTGACGCCGTTGCCGGCCTGTCCGGTGCGATGCCGGCGTACCTCTACATGGTCGTCGAGTCGCTCATCGAGGCCGGTGTCCATCAGGGACTCACGCGCCCGGTGGCCCGCCAACTGGTCATCGACACGTTCGCCGGCTCGGGCGCGCTGCTCGTGGAAACCGGTGACGAGCCCGAGGCGTTGCGTCACGCGGTGACCTCGCCCGGCGGTGTTACCGCCGCGGGTCTGCGCATGCTCGAAAGTCGCGCGTTGCGTGCCGCCTTCCTCGAAGCCGTGTCGGCCGCCGCCGAGCGCAGTCGGCAGCTGGGTCGCTGAGCAACATGGCCGCCAACCGCATCCGCCCCAAGAAGTTGAGCGAGCCGACCGTCAGTCGGTTGCCGATCTACCTGCGAATCGCCGAGCAGGCCGCCCGTTCGGGGGAGGACCGCCTCGATTCCAAGCGCATCGCCGAATTGGCGGGTCACTCGGCCACGACCGTGCGCCGTGACCTGTCGGGCATCGGCACTTTGGGCAAGCGTGGCTCGGGGTACGACCCCACGCGTTTGGCGGGAGCCATCTCGAAGGAACTCGGCCTGGACCAGCAGTACAACGCGATTGTCGTGGGAATGGGCAACCTGGGTCGCGCCCTCGTGAACTCGCAGAACTTCATCACCGGTGGCGGCACCCTCGTCGGCATCTACGACGTCGACCCCGCGGTCATCGGCACGACGGTCGGGGGTTTCGTGGTCCAGGACTTCAACGGGCCCCTCGCCGAGGCCTCGACGGCCATTCTCTGTGTGCCACCCGCGGCCAGCCAGTCCGTCGCTGACCGGCTCATGGCTCACGGCGTCACGGCTCTGTTGAACTTCGCTCCGCAGGTGTTGACGAGGACCCCCGAGGTCTCGGTCCACTACGTGGACTTCTCCATCGAACTCCAGGTTCTGCGGTACCGCCAGAACCACCGACTCTCCTTCAGTGGCGTTGTCCACTCGGTGGGGGCGACCTCGCCGAACACGCCCGGGAGCCCGGCGGTCTCGGAATGACGCTGATCGCGGTCGGCATTGACCACCAGCACGCCCCTCTCGAACTCCTTGAACGTGCCACTGTCCCCGAGCACGAGTGGAGCAAGGCACTGCGCACACTCGCCGGCTACTCCAACGTCCACGAAGCTGTCTTCGTGTCCACCTGTCTGCGCACCGAGGTTTTCGCTTCGGTGGACCGGTTTCACGGCGCCGTGGACGAGGTCACCGACCTGCTCGTCGAGATCACCGGCATCTCGCGTGACGAATTCACCGACCGATTGACGGTTAACTTTGACCGCAACGCCGTCACCCACCTCTTTGAAGTGGCCGCGGGACTCCGCTCAATGGTGCCCGGAGAATACGAAGTACTCGGACAGTTGCGCCGGTCCTTCGAACTCGCCCAAGAGGAGCACACGGTCGGTCCGGAATTAACCCTGTTGTTCCAACGAGCCCTCGCCACGGGTCGCAAGGTTCGTCACGACACGGCGCTCTCGAGGGGTTCAGTGAGTTTCGCCCGCACCGCCGTCGAAGTCGCCCTCGAAGAACCCGGCGATGCCTGGGATGGCGCGACGGCCGTCGTGGTCGGCGCCGGCCAACTCGGCGGGGGCGCGGTTCGCGCTTTGCTGGACGTGGCGCCGTCACTGTCGGACATCGTGCTGGTAAACCGCACGGCGGAGCGGGCCCACGAATTGGTGGCCACGATTGGTGACCCACGGGTCCGGGTGGCTCCGCTCGCCGACCTGGCGGCGGAGACCGCGCGTGCTCGTTTGGTGCTGATGGCCGTTGAGACCACCGAGCCATTGCTGCGCGCCCCCGACCTCGCCGACCGGATTGATCCTCTCGTGGTGGTCGACCTTTCCATGCCGCGTGCCGTAGCCGCGGACGTGGCCACTCTCGATGCGGTGCGCGTGAACGACATGGAGCACCTGCGCGAGAGGGTGAACGCCGCGTTGGAAGGCCGGCGCGAAGCCGTCGCCGAAGCGCTGGCCCTGGTGAACGCCGACATCACGCACTACCTGACCGAGCAACGGGCCCGGGGGGCCGCGGCTATCGTGCGCTCCCTGCGCGACCACTTCGAAGAGATTGCCGACGGCGAGCTCGAACGCCGGTCCCACGAACTCCACGATCTCACTCCCGAGCAGCGAAACCTCGTCCAGTCGCTCGTGCGATCGGCCGTCGCGAAGATCGCCCACCGGCCCACCGTCGCGTTGAAGGACGCCGCCGGAACCGACCGCGGGTCGCGTTTGGCCGACGCGGTGCGCCAACTCTTCGAGTTATGACCCTGCGTCTGGCGACGCGCCGCTCACCGCTGGCCCTGCGCCAAGCCGAGCGGGTCCGCGACGCTCTCGTGGCCCGGGGCGTGGACTGCGAACTCATCGAGGTCACGTCATCGGGCGACCGTGATCAATCGACGCCACTCGCACAACTCGGCGGACAGGGGATCTTCGCCATCGAGGTGCAGCGGGCCGTTTTGGAGGGCCGCGCCGACGCCGCGGTGCACAGTGCGAAGGATCTCCCGAGTACGACTCCCGAAGGGCTCGCCATTGCGTGCGTGCCCGAGCGTCGTGACCCTGCCGACGTGCTGGTGGGCCGGGCCCTCGCGGGGCTGGGACCGGGGGCGACGGTGGCCACGGGTTCACCTCGCCGACGAGCATTGCTGCTGTCGCGACGGCCCGACCTGAGGGTGGTGGAACTACGCGGGAATATGGCGACCCGACTCTCCACGGTCGGTCGAGACGGCGTGGACGCGATCGTGACAGCCGTCGCGGCGCTCGAGCGGCTCGACCAGTCCGAGTTGATCGCCGAACGACTCGAACCCTCGTGGTTCACCCCGCAAGTGGGTCAAGGTGCGTTGTGCGTGGAGGCCCGGGCTGACGACCGCGACAGTCTCGAACTTCTGGCGCCACTGAGCGACCCCGCGGCCTGGCAGACCCTGCACGCCGAGCGCGCTTTCTTGCGCTCGCTCGGCGCCGGATGTGCGGTGCCCGCCGGCGCCCACGCCATGCTCGTCGACGGGGTTCTCGCTCTCAGCGCCGTCTTGCTCGCGCCCGATGGTGAACGGGTGGCGCGCGCGCAGGTCTCGGGTCGTGACGCCACCGAAGTGGGTGAGCAGGCGGCACGTGAACTCATGAGCCGGCCCGACGTGCGCGAATTCTGGAGCGAGCGTTCGTGACCCTTGCGGTTCTCACTCGCGAATCGGGGTGGAACACGGGTTTGCACCCACTCGTGCCCGCGGGCGCGGAGGTGGTCGAGGTCCCGGTCACCGAAACTCTGTACGTCTCCGACTCGGATGTCCGTCTCGCGGTCGAACGACTCGGCGATCCGGCGCGGTACCGGTGGCTAGTCGTGACGAGCGTCCGGGCCCAGCGGGCCGTGGCCGCGGTGGGGGATTTGTTGTCACCGGCATTACGCACGGCCGTCGTGGGCGAGGCCACCGCCACCGCGCTGCGTGAGATCGGCCGCGACCCCGATGTGGTGGGTGACGCGGGATCTCAGGCACTCGCCTCGGCCATCGACGAGGGACCGGTCTTGTTTCTCGGGGCGGCCGAGCCCCGTGCCGAGCTGGCCGATGAACTCGGCCGTCGAGCACTCGCGCTCGACTCGGTCGCGGTGTACCAGACGAGGGGCCGCGCACTCAGTGACGACGAGCGGGCGGTGCTCGAGCGTGCGGACGTCGTGTTCGTGGCGGCGCCTTCGGCGTGGCGCGTGCTGCGCGAATACGTGACACCATCAGCGCTGCTCGTGGTGCCCGGTGAGACGACCGCGCACGAGATCGGTCGCGATCACGCGGTGGTGGTCGGGTTCGACGACACGACGGCATCGCGCATCGCCCGTGTTCTCTCCGGGGAGAGCAAGTCGTAGCTCACCTAGACTGGGAACCATGTTCCCGGTCGAGCGGCCCCGTCGTTTACGCCGCACGCCGGCGTTGAGGCGTCTCGTGGCCGAGACCACGCTGACCCCGGACCGTTTCGTCGCCCCCCTCTTCGTGGCCGAGGGCCTCGACGCGCCCCGGCCAATCACCTCTTTACCGGGCCACTTTCAGCACACCGTCGACTCCCTGCGTGAAGAAGTCACCGCCCTCGTGCGCGCGGGGGTCACTTCGGTGATCCTCTTCGGCGTGCCGGCCACCAAAGACGATCGCGGCAGTGGCGCGTGGGACCCCCGGGGCATCGCCCAGGTCGCCCTGCGGGCACTGCGCGACGATCACGGCGACGACATCGTTCTGATGAGCGACCTCTGTCTCGACGAGTACACCAGTCACGGACACTGTGGCGTGCTCGACGCGCGCGGCCAGGTTGACAACGACGCCACCCTCGAGCTCTACGCCGCCACGGCCCTCGCCCAAGCGCAGGCCGGAGCCAGCGTCGTGGCCCCCAGCGGCATGATGGACGGTCAGGTGGGGGCCATTCGCTCGGCTCTCGATGGCGCCGGTCACACCGACACGGTCATCATGGCCTACGCGGCCAAGTACGCGAGTGCGCTCTACGGTCCGTTCCGCGAGGCCGTCGGCGTGGAGATCGCCTTCGGCGATCGTCGCGGTTACCAGCAGGACCCGCGCAATCGCATCGAATCGCTGCGTGAAGCGCGCGCCGACGTCGCACAGGGCGCCGACATCGTGATGGTCAAGCCCGCGGTGACCTACCTCGACGTGGTCTCGGACCTGCGCGCCGCCCTCGACGTGCCGATCTGCGCGTACCACGTGAGCGGGGAGTACGCGATGATCAAGGCCGCCGCCGAACGGGGCTGGCTCGACGCGACGGCCGTCGCCGTGGAGCAGCTCACCGCGGTGCGCCGCGCCGGAGCCGACTTTGTTCTCACGTACTTTGCCCGCGAGCTCGCCGAGGCCTGGGCGTGAGCAACCACGACTGGTTCGACCGGGCCCTGCGGGTCATCCCCGGTGGGGTCGACTCGCCGGTGCGCAGTTTCCGCTCGGTCGGGGGAGTGCCCTACACGGTCGTGAGCGGCCGTGGCGCCCGGGTCACCGACGTCGAGGGCCGCGAGTACATCGACTACGTCCAGTCCTATGGGGCGTCGCTGTTGGGCCACGCCCACCCCGACGTCGTGCGCGCCATCACCGAGCGCGCGGCGCTCGGTACCACGTTCGGTGCCCCCACTCAGGGTGAGGTTCTCCTCGCCGAGGCTCTCGTGGCCCGCGTCGCCGGCCTCGAAAAGGTTCGTCTCGTTTCGTCGGGCACCGAAGCCGTGATGAGTGCGGTGCGTCTGGCGCGTGGCGCGACCGGCCGCGACGTCATCGTCAAGTTCGACGGCTGCTACCACGGCCACTCCGACGGTCTGCTCGTGGCCAGTGGCAGCGGTGTGGCCCAGCTCGGTCTGCCCGGTTCGGCCGGTGTCACCCGCGGGGCGACTGCCGACACGCGCAACTACCCCTACAACGAGGTGCCCACGCTCGATGAATCGGTCGCGGCCGTCGTCGTCGAACCGGTCGCGGCCAACATGAACCTGGTCGCTCCGGCGCCCGGTTTTCTCGAGGGTCTGCGCGCCGAGTGCGACCGCGTGGGTGCGTTGTTGATCTTCGACGAGGTCATCACGGGCTTCCGCCTGGGTGCCGGCGGGGCCGAGGCGGTCTTCGGGGTCACCCCCGACCTGTGGTGCTTCGGCAAGGTGATCGGCGGCGGTCTGCCCGTCGGGGCCTTCGGTGGCCGTGCTGACGTGCTCGCCTCACTCGCGCCCGAGGGCCCGGTGTACCAAGCCGGCACCTTGTCGGGCAATCCGCTCGCGACGGCGGCCGGTGTCGCCGTACTTTCGAGCGTCACCGACGAGGACTACCGCCAGTTGGCCAGTCGGGTGTCGCGATTCGCGAAGGAATTCGCCGCCGCGGTGCAACACGGTGGCCTCTTCGCGCTCACGCCGACGGTCGGTCCCCTGATGGGTCTCTACATCGGTCGTGAACCCGGTGAGTACCCCCGCAACGTGGCCGAGGCGCGCACGTGGTGCGACAACGGCCTGTACGCCCCGTTCTTCCACGCGATGTTGGAGCGCGGCGTGGCGTTGGCCCCGGGCGCGTACGAGATTCTCTTCGTCAGCCTCGCCCACGGGGACGAGGAGTTTGCGCGCACCTGCGAGGCGGCCGCCGACGCCGCCGCCGCGCTGTCGAAATCGTGACACTGCGCACCGAGGGTTGGACCGTCGCCCCTACCTTCGTTCCGCACGCGCCGCACGAACCCATCACGCTCCTCTTCGACGAGTCGGGTCTTACCCAGCTTGCCGGAGACCCGGTGAGCGCGTGGCAGACCCCGTGGTCGCAACTCCACCGAGTGGTGCTCGTGAAGTTCCCGCGTTCGGTCGCACTCTTCGCCACCGCCGCCGGCGTGCGTTACTGCTGGCGCCGCACGACCACGGCCCAGTGGACGGAGTTACGTGACGCCGTGCGCGCCGCGGGGGGCGTCACCGAAACGCGCCGTCGCGCCGTCGCCCCCGTACTCGTGGCCGTTCTCGTGTCGCTGGTGGCCGCGAGTGGAACGTTGTGGAGTTCGCGCAACACCGTCGATGTCCAACTCGCGCAGACGCGCGCCGTCAATCTCACGCTGGCCGACCTCGGGCCGCGCTGGTTCTTGGACCCGACGGGATTTATCCAGTTCTTCGCCTCGCCGCCGGGCCTGAACCCGACTGTTCCCCCGATCGTCTCGACGCAGAACACCGCCTTCGCGCACAGTGCGACGCATTTCCAGAACTGCCTCGGTGTGGCCAACGCGCGCGACCGGGTGTACGGACTGGCCGCTCAGGTGCCCGACTACCAGGTTGGATCGAATCTTTTCCGTACCGAGTCGAACGGCGGGGTCGAAGTCGCCTCGACCACCCAGTACTACGCCATCACCGAGATGGTGCGTCGTGACGTGGCCGAGATGTCCCGGCCCGATTTCGGTAAGTGCCTCACCGACGCGCAGGTGGTGGCCGTGAACGGCGCCTCGGGCGGGGCGTGGACCGGCGGCCAACAGACATCGTCGTGGCGCCCGCAGACCGGACTCGGAGTGTGGGCGCGGGCCGGTGAATCCACGAACTACTTCTCAACCATCAGCTTGTCGCTGACGCTGGACGTCGTGGTCGTGGCCCATGGCCACTACGAAGTCACGTTGACGGCCCTGTCGGCCGATCCCCAGAAGGCTCGCGCGACGATCGAATCTCTGGTGCGAACGCTGTCCGCGCGGATTTCCTCGACGTCGCCGGTGAGCGCGGCCTAACGGGCCTGGCGCGCCCGACGGGTGAAGATGGTCAGCACCACGCCGAGGTAGACCAGCCACACCACTCCCTGGAGCGCGGTCGGCCGGTCGGAGTAGCCGAAGAAGGCGTGGGCGAGGTCACCCCACGTCGATGACTGGGTGAGCGCCGCGCCCGAGTCCCACAGCACGTGCTGGCCGATACGCAGCCAGCCGAGGGTTTCGAAGTTCTGCACGGCGTCGACCAGCAGGCCTGCGGCGAAGAACATCAACACCACGCCGAGAACCTTAAAGAATCGGCCGAGGTTGATCTTGGCGCCGAAGCGGTAC
>CAXBRI010000043.1:0-8411 GCA_963978125.1 uncultured bacterium
CGGCATACGAGATAAGGCCACGTGACTGGAGTTCAGACGTGTGCTCTTCCGATCTAGTGCGCCGACGCCCGCCGCCCGGGTTGATTCGTCGAGCAGCGTGTAGCCCGACACGTGCACGTGATCGAAACCTTCGGCAATCATTTCGATCAGGAACTCGCGGGCGAGAGCGGAGTTGGCTCCCCGGTCGGTGAGCATCGCGCGCTGACCGGTCGAGGGGTCGATGACAGCCACGACGGTGCCGCTGCTCTCACCGGTCACCTGAAGCCGAGGGGTAACTCCGGCTCGTCGCAGAGCCTCCTCGACGACCACCCGGACCGCGTCATCGCCGGCCGAACCGGCGAAGGTCACGTCAGCGCCGGAGCGCGCAAGCGCCACGGCCAGATTGGCGGCGGCCCCGCCGCGGCCGACGCTGACTCGCGACGGCGTGTCACTGGTGGTTTGGACCGCCCCGTCGGGTCGCACCACGACGTCGAGCATGACGTCGCCAATGACGAGGACGGAACTCACGACCTCGCGGCCCAGGCCACGGCAATCTCGCCGGCGAGAGCACAGTTGGCCACCACCAAGGCGCGGTTGGTGCGCACGCTGGCTCCACCGGTTTGTGACGCGAAGCGCGACAGCATCGCCGGCGTGACCGACTTGCCCGTGGCTCCCGACGAGGTCACTTCATCGAGGGCCGCGCGCAGGGCCGCTTCGTGGACGGCCGCGTCGAGTTCATCGGCTTCGGCGACCGGGTTGGCCACCAGCATGCCCGTCGGCGAGAACCACGCGTGATTCTCGAAGGACTCCGCCACGGCGTCCGGACTCTCGAGGCGCCATTCCACTCCGAAACCCGAGTCCCGGCGGTAGAAACCGGGGAACCGATCGGTCCGGTATCCCACGACGGGCACACCGAGAGAGTCAAGGCGCTCCAGAGTCGCACCGACATCCAGGATGGACTTTACCCCTGAGGCCACCACTATCACCGGCGTACGCGACAAAGCGGTCAAGTCGGCCGATTCATCGAACGACTCGACGGCACCGCGATGCACGCCACCCAAACCGCCGGTCGCCATGACGGTGATGCCCGCGGCCGCGGCGGCGGCGATCGTGCCCGCCACGGTGGTCGCACCGTCGGCGCGCTGAGCCATGGCCACTCCGATGTCGCGAGCCGACAATTTGGCGGCCGCCCGATCGGGTTCGCTGAGTTCACGCAATTCGTCAAGCGTCAGCCCGACCACCACCCGGCCACCCACGAGACCAATCGCGGCCGGCACGGCACCGGCACGGCGCACGGCGGCGTCGCACTCGGCGGCCACCTCCAAATTGTCTGGCGCGGGAAGTCCGTGCACCACGATGGTCGATTCGAGGGCTACCACGGCTCGGTTGTCAGCGAGGGCTTGCGCCACCTCGTCACGGATATCGAGGGGCGCGAAGAGGTTGGTCACGGGAGCGAATAGTAATGTTCGCCAGATGACAACGGTGTCCGACGAGCTCTGGGCCGAACTCCGTCGACGGGCCCGCGCCGCCTCCACTCGTGCGTACGCTCCGTATTCCCACGTGCACGTGGGCGCGGCGGCGGTGACCGACAACGGGTTGTTCGCCGAGGGCTCCAACGTCGAAAACGCCAGCTTCGGCTTGACACTGTGCGCGGAGTGCTCGCTGGCCAGCGACCTCACCCGACAGGGCGGCGGGCACCTGATCGCCGTCAGCATCGTGGCCGGCGACGGCCAGCCCATCGCCCCCTGCGGACGGTGTCGTCAGGTGTTGTTCGAGCACGGCGGCAACGATCTATTGATTGACGGGGGCGAATCGGCGCCGCCGACCACCTTGGCCACATTGCTGCCCATGGCCTTCGGCCCCGACGACCTCTCGCCGCGGGCCACCCCGTGATCTACAGCGCGCCCGAGGTCATCGCCACCAAGCGCGACGGACGAACCCTCGACGACGGTGCCATCACCTGGTTCCTCACCGCGCACCAGGCCGGTCTCGTGTCTGACGAGCAGATGGCCGCGCTGTTAATGGCCGTGTTCTTCCGCGGTCTCGACGACCACGAACTCGCGACCTGGGCCGACGTCATGATCCGCTCCGGTGAGCGGCTCGACCTCTCCGGACTGGGTCGCCCCACCGTGGACAAACACTCCACCGGTGGTGTGGGCGACAAGATCTCGCTGATCTTGTGCCCCCTCGTGGCGGCCTGTGGCGCGGCGGTCCCCCAGCTCTCCGGTCGTGGCCTCGGCCACACCGGGGGAACCCTGGACAAACTCGAAACCATCCCCGGTTGGCGGGCGCGCCTCTCCAACGAGGAGGTCTTTGCCCAGTTACGCGACCTCGGCGTGGTGATCTGCGCGGCCGGCGACGGGCTGGCCCCCATCGACCGAGCCCTCTACGCGCTGCGTGACGTCACCTCCACCGTCGAGTCCATTCCCCTCATCGCCTCGTCGATCATGTCCAAGAAGATCGCCGAGGGAACCGACGCCCTGGTCTTGGACGTGAAGGTGGGGCGTGGGGCCTTCATGAAAGAGCACGACCGGGCCGCCGAACTGGCCCGTCGCATGGTGGGATTGGGTCGCGCCCACGGCGTGCGCACCCGGGCCCAGCTCACGGCCATGGACATTCCCCTCGGCCGTGCGGTGGGCAACGCGCTCGAGGTAACTGAATCCGTCGAGGTCCTGCGCGGTGGCGGGCCCGCCGACATCCGCGAACTCACCCTCGCCCTCGCCCGGTCGATGGTCGATCTCGCGGGACTGAGCGTCGATCCCGCGACCAAATTGGACGACGGTTCGGCCTACGAGGTGTACCAGCGCATGATCGCGGCCCAAGGCGGCGACCCCGACTGGGTCGCACCACTCGCCGCCCACCAAGCCGTGGTGCGCGCCGACCGACCCGGGGTCATCATCGACGTCGAGGCGCTGGCGGTCGGACTGGCCGCCTGGCGCCTCGGGGCGGGACGCGCCCGCAAGGAAGACGCGGTCAGCGCGTTGGCGGGCGTGACCGTGCGGGTGCGGCCGGGCGATGAGGTCTCGGAGGGCGACGCCCTCTTCGATGTCTACGCCGACGACACGTCCCATCTCGAGGCGGGACTCGCCTCGCTGGCGGGTGCGGTTACCATCGGCGACGAGGTGCCCGCCGCCTCCCCCGTTCTGCTTGAAGTAATTGGGGACTAGTTCGCTCGGTAGCCTCGGTTGATGGCCACGGCGCTCACTCCCGACATCATCCGCGCCGCGCCGAAGGTTTTGCTGCACGACCACCTCGACGGTGGACTGCGCCCCCAGACGATTCTCGAGTTGGCGCGTGACTCCGGGTACGACCTGCCGACCGACGACCCCGAGGAACTTCGCCGGTGGTTCATCGCCGACACCCCGGGAGGTGACCTCGTCACCTACCTGCGCGGCTTCGCCCACACCACGGCCGTGATGCAGACCCCCGACCAGATTGCCCGCGTGGCCGCCGAGTGCGCCCTCGACCTCGCCCGTGACGGCGTCGTCTACGCCGAGGTTCGCTTCGCCCCCGAGTTACACCTCCAACGTGGGATGACCATGGAGGGGGCCGCGCGCGCCGCCCTCGAAGGGTTCGCGGCCGGCTCGCGCGATGCCGCGGCCGAAGGGCGCCCCATCGTGGTGCGCACCCTGTTGTCGGCCATGCGCCAGGCCCACGTGAGCACGGCCGTCGCCCGGGTTGCCGTGGCCCTGCGTGATGAGGGCGTAGCCGGCTTCGACATCGCCGGACCCGAGGACGGTTTTCCCCCGACCGACCATCTCGAGGCCTTCGAAATCATCCAGCGTGAGAACTTCCACCTGACCATCCACGCCGGTGAGGCCTTCGGCCTGCCCTCCATCTGGGAGGCGATCCAGTTTTGCCACGCCGAGCGTCTGGGTCACGGGGTACGCATCGTCGACGACCTCACGCGGGACGGCGACACCTGGCGGCTCGGCCGACTCGCCCAATTCGTCCGTGACCGGCGCATCCCTCTCGAGGTCTGCCCGACGTCCAACGTGCACACGGGCATTGCCTCCTCGGTCGCGACCCACCCCATCGAACGGCTTCGGCAATTGCGCTTTCGAGTCACCGTGAACACGGACAACCGACTGATGAGTGGTATCTCGCTCTCCAGTGAATTCGCCGCCGGCGCTCAGGCCTTCGGGTGGACTCTCGAGGACATGGAGTGGATGACGGTGAACGCCGCCAAGAGCGCCTTCTACGCCTTCGATGAGCGACTCGATCTCATCAACCGGGTCATCAAACCCGGGTTCGCGGCCCTTCGCTCAGCCCAGTAACGCGCGCACGTCGGCCGCCACGGCCGCCCCGGCCGCTTCGACCCGTCGTCGACGCTCGGCCAGCGTCCCGTCGCCCCCGTCAATGACTTCGAGGTAGGCCTTGACCTTGGGTTCGGTTCCCGAGGGCCGCACGAGGACCCGGCCCCCTCCCTCGAGGGGCCACAGCACACCGTCGAGGGGTGCAACGTCCCGCCAGCCCTGACGAAGATCGACGGGACCCACCACGGCCCGACCACCGAGCGACGTCGGCGGCGCGTCGCGAAGTGCGGCCATCGTGGCGGCGATGCGGGTCAACGCGTCGTGCCCCTCGAGACGAATCGTCACGTTCTCCACGCCGACCACGCCGTAGCGTTCGGCGATTTCGTCGAGGCGGTCCAGAAGGGTCCGACCCTCCCCGGCCAGTTGGGCGGCCAGGTGAGCCATCGCGAGTGCGGCCGACACCCCGTCTTTGTCACCGACCCGGCTGTCGACGGCGTACCCGAGGGCCTCTTCGTACCCGAAGCACAGACGGGCCGGCGCACCCGCGCGGCCGATCCACTTGAAACCTGTCGGGGTAATCACACAGGGCACCCCGGCCGCTTCGGCCATGGTCGCCAACAGAGTGGATGACACCAACGATGTGGCCACCACGTCACCGGGTCGAGCCGATTCCAGCGCGGCCGCGCCGAGGAGCCAGCCAATTTCGTCGCCCCGCAGGATCCGCCACTTGCCCGAGTCGCGCACGGCCACGCCCAGCCGGTCGGCGTCGGGATCGTTGGCGAGGATCAAGTCGGCTCCGGCCGCGTCAGCCGCCGCGCAGACGAGATCGAGAGCACCCTGCTCTTCGGGGTTGGGGAACGCCACGGTGGGGAACCGTCCGTCGGGCTCGAACTGGGCCGGCGTGGCGATAACGCGATGTCCGCACTCCTCCAGCAATCGGGTTGTGAGTGCGCCGCCGACACCGTGCAGCGGTGTGTAAGCGAGCGTCACGCCGTGGTCACAGCGGAAGCGGGCCACCAACTCGTCGGTGTAGCGCGACAGGAGATCATCACCGAGTGTGCGCACCTCACCGGGCACCGCGGCAATGGTGAGCGGACCAGCGGCGCGCATCGCCGCTTCCACCACGGCGTCGTGGGGCGCGTTGATCTGACTGCCGTCGGCGTCGTACAGCTTGTAGCCATTGTCGCGCGGCGGGTTGTGGCTGGCCGTGATCATCACACCGGCCACGGCGTGCAACTCACGCACGGCGAAGGGAACGAGCGGGGTGGGAAGCGGCGTCGGCCAATCGAACACGGTGGCACCAGCCGTTCTCAGGACACTCACCACTTCGTCGTGAAACGATTCCGAGCCCATGCGAGCGTCGCGGCCTACGACCACACCTCGGGAGAGATCTCGCCCCTGGGCCTCGAGCCAGGCCAACACACCTTGAGTCGCCCGGCGGACGGTGAGTCGGTTCATTCCCGCGGGGCCGGCCTCTTCGGGGCCACGCAGGCCAGCGGTGCCAAACGACAGTGGGTGGGCGAAGCGACGGGCGACCTCGGCGTCGTCGGTGGCGAGAAGATTCTCCAACTCGGCCCGGGTCACCGGGTCGGGGTCGGCGGCGATCCAGTCACGGACCTGGCCGCGCAGCTCGTCGTTCACAGCACCGGCAGGATGCGCCCGAGCAGGTCGCCGAGGGCGCCGGCCGCGTTCTGGCCCGTCTCGAGCACTTCTTGATGATTGAGCGGACCGGGCGCGATACCGACGGCGAAGTTCGACACCAGCGAGAGGCCGAGAACTTCGGCGCCGAGATGACGCGCGGCGATCGTTTCGAGAACGGTCGACATGCCCACGAGCGTCGCACCGAGAGTGCGGATCATCGCAATCTCGGCGTGCGTCTCGTACTGCGGACCACGAAAACCCCCGTAGACGCCCTCGGGGAGCCCGGGCACGGTGGAGGCCACCAGAGCCCGCAGCCGGGCGCTGTAGGCGTCGGAGAGATCGACGAACCGAGAGCCGTAACCCTCGGGCGGATTGGGTCCCTCGAGGGGCGAGGTGCCCGTCATGTTGAGGTGGTCGCGAATCACCACCACGCTGCCCGGGGCGATGGTCGGGTCGATGCCCCCGGCCGCGTTGGTCAGAACGACCCGCGAGGCACCGGCTTCAATCAACGTGCGGATGGGGTGCACAACGGCCGCGGGGCTGTGACCCTCATAGAGGTGGACCCGTCCGGTGAGCAGGGCCACGGTGCAGTCCCCCACGCGCAGGGTTTGCAGACGACTGCCGTGACCGGGGACCGTGGATGCGGCGAAACCCGGCAGGTCGGTCGTGGCGAGGTCGCTGGTGGGCTCACCGAGGGTGACGGCACCCTGCTTCCAACCCGACCCCAGCACGACGGCGAGGTCGTAACGGTCCACCCCGCTGCGCTGGCGCAGTTCGTCGGCGGCCCGCCGGGCGAGGTCGAAGGGGTTCTCGCTCATTGGCCCGTGGTGTGCCAGACGGTCTTGGTCTCAATGAAACGACGCAGACGCCGCAACGACGCCGCCTCGTCGTGGGAGGTGTCGACGACGACGCGCTTGATGGTTTGCGCGGCGCGGGCCGTCCACTGGGCGCGCGACTCGGCATCGGCCCCCGAGAGGTCGAGGCCGTCCACGTCCTCGTGATCGGCGGCCACCGGGACGAGTTCACCGGCCGGGCCGGTGAGGATGTTCACCACACCGGCGGGCACGTCAGAGGTGGCCGCGCATTCGCCCATCAATAACGCGGGCACGGGCCGGTGCTCGCTTGCCACGGCGATCACCGTGTTGCCGGTCACCAGGGGAGCGGCCACGGCGTCGACGAAACCGAGTAGCGAACACGCGGGGTCGCACACGACCACCACCACACCCGAGGGCGTGGGCACCGAGAAGTTGAAGTACGGACCGGCCACCGGGTTCGAGCCCCCCATGACGGCGGCCACCTTGTCGGTCCAACCGGCGAACCAGACCAAGCGGTCGATGGCCTCACCGACCTGGGCGGCGGCCTCATCAAGCGACACGCCCTCGGCCTGGGCCACGGCCTCGGCGAGTTCGCCCCGGCGACCCTCGGCCATCTCGGCCCAGCGGTAGAGAACCTGACCCCGGTTGTAGGCCGTCGCACCCCACCAACCGGCCTGGGCGCCGCGCGCCGCCGTGACGGCATCGCGGAGATCCTTGCGAGAGGCCCACGCCACGTTGGCCACGAACTGACCAGAAGGCGTCGTGACTTCGTAGCTGCGACCCGACTCCGAGCGGGGGAAGGCCCCCTTGACGAAGAGCTTGTAGGTCTTACGGACGTCGAGGCGATCAGACATCGAGGTAGCCCTCCAGTCCGTGGCGGCCACCCTCACGACCGAAGCCCGACTCGCGCACGCCACCAAAGGGGCTGGTCGGGTCGAACTTGTTGTACGTGTTGGCCCAGATGACCCCGGCGCGCAAGCGCTCGGCCACCCAGAGGGTCCGGCTGCCCTTTTCACTCCACACGCCACAGGCCAGCCCGTAGTTCGTGTTGTTCGCCTTGGTCACCGCCTCTTCCGGCGTGCGGAAGGTGAGCACCGACAGAACCGGCCCAAAGATCTCCTCACGGGCGATGCGGTGTGACTGTGAGACGTTGGTGAAAATCGTCGGGGCGAACCAGTAACCCGCCGACGGGAGCGGACACGAACTCGTGTAGCGCACCGCCCCTTCGGCTTCGCCCGCCTCCACCAGATCGGTGATGGTGGCGAGTTGGGTCGCCGAGTTGATGGCCCCCACGTCGGTGTTCTTGTCCAGCGGGTCGCCGACGCGGAGCTGCTCCACGCGGCGTACGAGTCGCGCCATCAGGTCGTCGGCGATGCCCTCTTGCACGAGCAAACGCGATCCGGCGCAACACACGTGGCCCTGGTTGAAGAAGATGCCGTCGATGATTCCCTCGACCACCTCGTCCAGCGGGGCGTCGTCGAAGACAATGTTGGCTCCCTTGCCGCCGAGTTCCAGCGTGAGACGCGTGCCGCGCGGGGCCACGCGTTCTTGGATCAAGCGACCGACGGCCGTGGAACCCGTGAAGGCAATCTTGTCGACGCCCGGGTGGTCCACGAGAGCGGCACCCGTGGCGCCGTCGCCCGTGACGATGTAGATCGGAAGAGCGTCGTGTAGGGAAAGAGTGTAGATCTCGGTGGTCGCCGTATCATTAAAAAAAAAA
>CAXBRI010000044.1:0-8308 GCA_963978125.1 uncultured bacterium
CAGCGCTCCGCGGGGCCGGCACCAGACGAAGCCGTCCCGGACGGTCACGCCCACGCGTGCACGCCCCACTCGCGGGGGTTCGTCCGGTCGACACGCCGACACGGCGCGACCGTCGTTCGCGGTACGTCACCCTTTTGTCACCGCCGGTTTGATCTTCTTCGGGGCTTGTCTCGTCACCGTCACTGGTTCAATGGTCCAGTCGTCTCGCGCGATGCAACTTCATAACCTTCAGTCCCAGTTGATTCAGGAGCAGTCGCACTACGCCGAGGTGGTGAGTTCGGCCTCGACTGACGTCGCGCCCGGTCTGGTGGCCAGTCGGGCCAGCCATCTTCACCTGACCCACCCCGTCGTCATCCTCCAAGTGCCCACCGCAAACCCCGGCGCCACGCTGCCGCTGCCGAAGTTCTTGGTGCCGGTGTCCATCGTGCCGAGGACCCAGAGGTGACCTCGGAGACCCCCGTCACGCCATCGGCTCGTGGTCGCGGCCGCTCGACGCCGTCGTCACGCCGTCTCCAGTTGATGACCCTGGCATTCCTCGCGGCCTTCGGCGCACTCACGGTTCGCCTTTTCTGGATTCAGGTCGTGGAGCACCCGTTCTACGCGGGCGAGGCCGCCCACCAACAGAGCGTTGACGTGGTGACCCCCGCCCTGCGCGCCGGCATCTACGACCGCAATGGCACCATCCTGGCCGTCTCACGACCCACGGCGGTGGTGATCGCGGACAACTTCCAAATCACGGACCCCGCTACCGAGGCCCAGCAGATCACCAACTTCGTCCACGTCCCGGTGCCCAAGCTGACGGCGATGCTCAGCCGTCGGAGTGGCTACGTGATTCTCACTGACCACCTTGATATCAACACTGGTCACGAAATCACGAAGCACAACTTTGCCGGCATTGTCGTTCAATCGTCGGCGCAGCGCGTGTACCCCAACGGATCGGTCGGGAAGTCCCTCCTCGGAGGCACCAACGTCAACGGAGGGTCGGCCGGCCTCGAATATCAGTTCGAGCACCTGTTGGCCGGTCAAGCCGGAAAGACCCGCACGTTCGTGTCGCCCGCCGGTTTCGTGCTGCCGGGTTCGCCGAGTCGGGTGATTCAAAAGGCGAAGCCCGGTGTTGGGTTGGAACTGACCATCGATACGTCGTTGCAGTACATCACGGAGCGCAATCTCGCCGTGCAGATTCACAACACCGGCGCCATCGCCGGTTCGGCGCTCGTGATGGACGTCAAGACCGGTGAAATTCTGGCTAACGCGTCGCTGGTGAACACCAAGCAGAATCCCGGAGTTCTCGGTCCGATTCCCGCCTGGGGTCACGACGTGGGGGCGAAGGGCATCCAGCAGGCCATTAACAACCTGTCCTTCAGTCAGGCCTACGAACCAGGTTCGGTGTTCAAGCTCGTCACCTTCTCGGCCGCGTTGAACAACGCCACCATCACCCCTTCCACTCCCTTCGTGGTGCCGAACGCCGTGCGGGTGGGAGGTCGCTACTTTCACGACGCGGAGCGCCACGGCACGCTGCACCTCACCGCGACCGACATCCTCGCCCAGTCGTCGAACATCGGTACCTACCTGGTGGCCAAGACCGTCGGCGCGTCCGGCATTCTCGCCCAGGTGGAACGCCTCGGCTTCGGGCAGATGACTGATCTGCACTACCCGGGTGAAACGGCCGGTCTGTTGATCAATGCGGCTAACTATCACCCGAGCGACAACGTTGCCTTGCCCATCGGTCAGGTGGACGCCGTGCCGCCAATTCAGGTTCTCGACGCCTATAACGCCATTGCCAACGGTGGCGTGTTCGTGCAACCCAAACTCGTACGTGGCTACGTCTACGCCGATGGTTCGGTCAAGGCGACAAATCCCAGTGCGCGACGGGTGGCTCTCAGTCCCTCGGTGGCGGCCACGTTGAACAAAATGCTCGAGAAGGTCGTTCTGGCGGGAACGGGCACCAATGCGATTATTCCGGGATATGCGGTGGCCGGTAAGACCGGAACCGCGACGATTCCCCGGCCCGGCCACGACTCCTTGCTCGTAGGCAGTTACAACGCGAGTTTCGTGGGGTACGCCCCGGCTAACGCACCAGTTTTCTCCATGATCGTTGTCTTAGAGCGGCCGTTGACGACGATTTTCGGAGGTGAGGCCGCCGCCCCGGTCTTCCAGCAGGTCATGTCGTACGCACTGCACCGGTGGGGAATCCCCTCGAACGGTACGTTCGTGAAGCCCCTGACCGGGTCGAAGGCGTCGCTGGCCTCGGATGTGACCTGATGCGCTTCGACTCCCTGGTTCCCGGCGCGCCCTCGTCAGTGGAGGTGACCCGAGTCGACATCGATTCGCGGACCTGCCAGCCCGGTTCGCTCTTTTTCGCCTTGCCCGGCGCGGTGGCCGACGGGGCCGACCATGTCGGCGAAGCCGTGAGGAACGGGGCCGTGGCAGTCGTGAGTTGGCGCGCCGTGGAAACGACGGTGCCCGTCATGATGATGGCGCCGAATGAGATGATTCCGGCTCTGGCCTCGGCCAGTGCGGCCGTGGTCGGTCATCCCGAACAGCACGCCACGCTGGTGGGAGTGACGGGTACCAACGGAAAGACCAGCGTGGTCACCATGGTGGCGTCGCTGTGCCGTTCGCTCGGTTGGCCCGCCGCATCGATTGGGACGTTGACGGGAGCGCGCACGACACCGGCAGCGCCCGACCTGTTCCGCTCGCTGGCGACTGCTCTTGACGGCCTGTCGGGGGAGCGTCGCCCGGTGCTGGCGATGGAGGTCTCGAGTCACGCGCTGGACCAGCGTCGTGTGGAGGGTTTGCACTTCGCGGTGGGAGCGTTCACCAATCTTTCGCACGACCATCTCGACTATCACGGCGACATGGAGTCCTATTTCGCGGCGAAGGCGCGGCTGTTCGAACCCGGCCGTTGCGAATCCAGCGTGGTATGGGTGGACGACCCGTACGGAGCCCGTCTTGCCGGAATGACGAGCGGAGAGGTGATCCCGGTTAGTCGCATTGATGCGGGCGAGGTGCGCCTTGGCCTTGACGGGAGTCGATTCGTGTGGCGGGGGATTGACGTGGCGTCGCCCCTGCTGGGCTCCTTCAATGTCGACAACCTTCTCGTGGCGTTGGCCGTGGTCTCGCGCCTCGGTGCCAGCGATCACGATCTCGCCGCCGCGGTGGCTGATCTCACACCGGTACCGGGGCGATTTGACGTCGTTCGAGGCACCACGACAGTCATTGTGGATTACGCACACACTCCCGACGGTCTGCGTCGGTTGCTCACCGATGTCCGTGCATTGGCGCCGACGTCCACCATTGTGACGGTCTTCGGGTGCGGTGGTGACCGCGACCGCGAGAAGCGCCCCCTCATGGGTGCAATTGCCGAAGAGTGTTCGGATTACGTGATTGTCACCTCCGATAATCCTCGGAGCGAGAACCCCGATGCCATCATGGACGATGTGCTGTCGGGGGTCACCAACACATCGGCGGTGGTTCGCGAACCCGACCGGCGAGCCGCCATCGCCCGGGCGCTCGAAGTCGCCGGAACCGACGACGTGGTGGTGGTGGCCGGAAAGGGTCATGAGACGAGTCAAACAATCGGAACCACGGTGAGTCCGTTTGACGATCGGCTGGTCGTCCGTGAATTGATGGGGGCGCCGTGCTGAGTCTGATGGAAGCCGGCGGCGTCGCGTTTCTCTTGGCGCTCTTCGTGACACCCTTGTGGATCCGTATTCTCCGGGATCGTTCCATCGGTCAGAAAATTCGCGAAGAAGGGCCCGCGAGTCATCAGTCGAAGGCCGGCACGCCCACGATGGGTGGGGTGGTGTTCGTTGGCGCTGCGGTCGCGGGCTATCTAATGGGTCACGTGGGGACGCATATCGCCTTCACGCGGTCGGGACTCATCGTCGTGGCCGTCACCCTCGCCTCGTGCCTGCTCGGCCTTCTCGATGACTGGATTGGCATCCGACGGGGGCGCAATCTCGGATTAAACAAACGGGGCAAACTCATTGGTCAACTGGTGATCGCCGGTTCGTTCGCCTGGTTGGCTCTGAACTGGGTGGAAACCTCGACGAATCTTTCCCTCACGCGTTTCTCCCTTCCCGGATGGAACCTCACTTCGGTGGGTTGGTTCTGTCTCGCCACTTTTGTCGTGGTGGCAGCCTCGAACGCGGTGAACCTGACCGACGGACTCGACGGCCTCGCCGCGGGTTCGGCCACTTTCTGCTTCGGCGTATTGGCCATCATCGGTTACTGGCAGTTCCGTCATTTCTCGCTGTATCACCTTCACGCCGCGCTGGACCTGGGCATCTTTGCGGTGGCCCTCGTGGGAGGGTGCCTCGGGTTCCTGTGGTGGAATGCGGCTCCGGCGCACATCTATATGGGCGACACTGGCTCGCTAGCTATCGGTACGGCGCTCGGTTCTTTGTGCCTGCTCATGAACCTCGATCTTCTACTGATCGTCCTCGGTGGACTCTTCGTGACCGAAACGATGTCCGTGATTCTCCAGGTCATCAGTTTTCGAGTTTTCGGCCGCCGAATTTTCAAGATGGCGCCCATTCACCACCACTTTGAGTTGAAGGGCTGGCCCGAGACCACCGTCATTGTCCGCTTCTGGATTCTGGCGGGTCTGCTGGCGATGCTGGGTCTGGGAATTTTCTACGGAGATTTCGTCAAAATTGCGAAGGTGGTCTAATGGCCCGAGTGGCATCCTTCTTTAGCCCGTGGCGTTCCACGAGCCGCAACGGCCGTGGCCTTCTCGTGGTGCTCGCGCTGATGATCGGTCTCGGCACGATGTCGGTGATGAGCGCGAGCGAGGGCCAGTCATTGCTCGGCAACAGCCCCGTCTGGAGTTACGCCCTCCGGCACTTCATCTATCTCGCGCTGGGAGGCATCGCCTTCTACTTGTCGGCCCGAGTCCGCCTGGAGAGGGCCTTGCCGCTGGCGAAGCTGTTCATAATCGTCTGCATCGCTCTTCTCATCACCGTTTCCATTCACGGCGCCACCGTGAATGGCGGTACCCGATGGCTGGTGCTCGGGCCCTTCTCCTTCCAGCCGTCCGAAGCGTTCAAACTCGCTTGCGTGTTGTACGCGGCCAACCTCGTGTCATCGGCCCACCGGGACATCCGAAACTGGGTGCAACTGGTCCGGATGACGTGGCCGATTTGGGTGGGTCTGGCTCTCATTTTGGTAGGCAAGGACATCGGCACCACGTCGGTGGCCGCCGCCATCGTGGTATCGATGTTGGCCATCGCCGGTCTGCCGCGGGCACTCTTGATCAGGTTCGGCCTCTTGAGCGTGGCCGGCTTTGCCGTGTTGTACAAGTCCCTTCACTACGTGCGCGTTCGAGTGTCAACGTTTATCCACCCCGATCTCGATCCAACCGGCGTGGGTTGGCAGTTGCGTCAATCCAAGATTGCGCTGGGTTCGGGTGGATGGACTGGCGTGGGACTGGGGCACTCCCAGGCCAAGTGGGGACTGCTCCCCAATTCTCAGACGGACTTCATCTATTCGATCATCGGCCAGGAGTGGGGCTTCGTCGGTTCTCTGGCGGTCATCGTTTTGTTCGTGGTGTTCCTGGCATTCGCGTTGCAGATTCTGCGGAGCTCGCGCTCGAGCGCCAATCGCCTCGTCGCAGTCGGTGTCACGGTGTGGATCGGATTCCAAGCCGTTGTCAATATCGCCTCGGTGATTGGTCTGTGGCCGGTGACGGGCATTCCCTTGCCCTTCTTCTCCTATGGGGGCACGGCACTGATTATGCAACTGGCCGCCGCCGGCCTGTTGCATAACGTGGCCAACGACCCCAGCCGTTCGGGTGCGGTGTCGCTGGCCCACGTGGCGGTCAGCACGCACGCGGAGCCGTCGGTTCGTCACCGCGGAACCCACCGGCGCATCGCCACGCCCGTGGATGGATCCTGGGACCAGTAGTGACTCGACCCGTAGTCGTCACCGGTGGTGGCACGGGTGGCCACCTCTTCCCGATGCGCGCCATCGCCGATGCGTGGGCACGACACCGACCCGACGTCCCCGTGTACTTCGTGGGCAGCGATCGCGGTCAGGACAAGGTGGTGTTGGCCGACCGAAGCGAACCATTGGTGCTGCTCGGTGGACGGGGCATTCGTCGGAGCCTGAGTCTGCGCGCCATGGTGAGCAACGTGGGTGCGGTGGCGGGAATTCTCGGCGCCGTCATTGGATCGCTCGTGCGTTGTGTGCGCTGGCGTCCGCTGGCCGTCGTGTCGGTCGGGGGGTACGCCTCGTTCCCCTTTTCGTTGGCCGCGGTGATCTGTCGCCGTCCTCTCGTGTTGGTGGAGCTCGACGCCCACGCCGGTGCGGCTCAACGGGTGCTGCGGCGCTTCGCCACCGAGCGCTGCACAGCCTTCGCCACCAAGGGGGCGGTCACCACTGGAGTACCAGTACGCGACGAGTTGGTTCACTTGGCGGGGCATCGGGTGCGCGCCGAAGTCGAGCCCGCCATCGAACCGGGTCGCCGGGTGGTCGTGGTGATGACCGGTTCACTCGGAGCCGCCCGCGTCAATGACGCCGTCGTCGACCTGGCGCACCGTTGGTCCGAACGTCGCGACGTCGTGTTAGTCCACGTGACCGGGCGCCGTGACTTTGACCGCGTGAGTGCGGCGCGTCCCACGACCGCGGGGCTCGATTATCGGGTGATCGCCTTCGCCGACATGGTGACGTGGTGGTCGCTCGCCGACGTGGCGGTATGCCGGGCGGGGGCGGCGACGGTGGCCGAACTGACGTTGCTCGGTATTCCCTCGGTTCTGGTTCCGCTCCCCGGTGCTCCGGGAGACCACCAGAGCGCGAACGCTGCGGCACTGGCGTCGAGCGGAGCCGCCACGGTCATCGCCGACCGCGAGTGTTCGGGTGAACGGCTAGCCAGTGAACTGGATCTGATACTCGAGCCGTCACGTCACGACGAGATGAGCGCCGCAGCGGCCTCGCTCGGTCGCGCCGATGCCGCCGACACGATCGCCCGCGTCGTGAGTGAGTTGGCACCGTGACAACGAACCAACTGCCCACGTCGACACCAATTCACATCATCGGTGTCGGGGGAGCAGGCATGAGTGGTGTCGCGCGACTCCTCCACGAACGGGGCCATCACGTGTCGGGTTGTGACCTGACGAACAGCGCCGTTCTCGACGAACTGGCCTCGGAGGGCATTGAGATTTTCCGTGGCCACGACGCGTCGCACGTGGAAGGGGCCGGGCTGGTTCTGTGGTCACCGGCCGTGCCGGCTGAACATGTGGAGCGCCGGTCGGCGGCCGATGGGGGAGTCCAGGCCTGGGACCGGCCCACCTTCCTCGGTTGGCTCTGTGACGAACTTCGCACGGTGGCGGTGGCCGGCACGCACGGCAAGACCACGGCGACCTCGATGCTCGCGTGCGTGTGGCAGGCGGCGGGCCTCGACGCGGCGCGGCTGCTCGGCGCCGACGTGGCGGGCGTGGGTTCAAATGGGCACTGGGGGCACGATTGGCTCCTGCTCGAACTCGACGAGTCCTACGGCACGTTCGCCCAGTCATCCCCACGGACCCTCGCCGTTCTCAATATCGAAGCGGACCACCTCGATCACTACGGAGACGTGGGCCAACTCGAGCGAGCCTTTTCGGAACTGATGCTGCGCACACGTGGCCCGATCGTGGTCGTGGCCGACGACCCCGGTGCCGTCCGCGCAGCCGGCCGGCTCCCCGGTGTCGTGACCGTGGGGACCACGACCGGTGTCGCGTGGCAAGTCGACGACGTGGTGCTCGAACCCACACGGTCGCGCTTCACCCTCCGCCACGACGGAGGGGAATGGCCCATCGAGTTGTCGGTCACGGGGCGTCACAACATTCTGAACGCCGCGGCCGTGGTCGCCCTCGCGCACGTCAACGCCATCGGCTTCGATGACGTGGCCCGGGGTCTGGAGTCGTTCCGGGGGGCACCGCGTCGTTTCACGTACCGGGGTCGCTGGCGCGACGTACCGGTGTACGAGGACTACGCGCACCTGCCCGGGGAGATCGACGCCACCGTCGCCACTTTGCGCGAGGTCGGTTACCAGCGCCCCCTGGTCGTCTTTCAACCACATCGGGTGACCCGCACGGCCGCTCTCGGAACCGAACTCGGTCGAGCCCTCGCGGGCGCTCACCGGGTCATCGTGACCGGTATCTACACCGCGGGCGAACCCAATCCGCTTGGCGTGACGGGCGAGGTCGTCGCCGAGGCCGTCCGTAGCGCCGGATGCCCAGTGACATATATCGAGTCGTTGGCCGACGTGGCAGATCGGAAGAGCGTCGTGTAGGGAAAGAGTGTAGATCTCGGTGGTCGCCGTATCATT
>CAXBRI010000045.1:0-8115 GCA_963978125.1 uncultured bacterium
ACATGGTGTTCATCGGGGTGGTTCCGTCGAGGTGTCGGGCCCTCGCCAAACACCAGTTGCGGATATTGGCCGCCGGCGTTCTTTCGGCAATCACTCTCAGGCACCGAGCGAGTAATTGGCGATCCGGGTCGGTGGCACCTTCCGAGCGAACGAGCCAGGTAGCCAGTTCGGTGGCCCATCGCACGTCGTCGGCCTCCAGCGATGATTCCACCTGCCGGGTCACGGCATCTCGGCCACCGAATCCCTTGATGAGCCGACCGTACCGCTCAGCGGGAGCAACCGGCAGTAACTTCGACTCGTCGCCGTCGAAGAACCCGCGTAGTCCGTTGTGAATCTGGCGAACGTGGTGCTCGGCGATTCCGTATCGCTCGCTCGTCAGATAGTCGACGTCGTAGAGGTCGGGCAAACGGACCGTCTCGGCCAATTGGTCGGTCGAGAACCCCTTGTTGATTCCCCGCACCGTCTGGTCCCAGAGAAACTGCAATGAGTCGCGGTAGCGCTCCGTGGCCGCGGCCACCCGCTCCTGACCGATGAGCGGTGGACCGTGGGTGGCCACGAGGAAGTGGGGCTGCAACGCCCGAAGCTGATCAATGCCGCGAATCATGACCTGACAGTCGCGGTACTCCTCGCCCCGGATGGCGAAGACATTGAACAGCGCCGGCCAGATGAGATTGTGCACGACGAGGTCGAGCGTCGGGAACCACATCGTTACCGAGTCGTCGGAGTCGCTCGGGGCGTAGTAGACGTGGACGTCAAGACCGGCAATCGTGAGTGTCGCCCCGTCGGTGAACTCATGGGTGACGGGCAAGTGGCCCGGCGTGAACGGCGCGTGGTCCGGGGATCGAAAGTAGAAACCCAAGCCGATGTTGACCAGACCGTCGGGACCATCGGCCGGCAGGAAAATACCGAACTGCTCCACCATGCCCCTGACGTAGGCCGGTGAGATCTCCGAGGCGGTTCGTTCCCGGTTGCCCGCAATCTTCGGGTGACCGTAGATCGGCAACGGCGAGATGTGGTTGCCCTCCTCGAGAACGGCCTTGGTGCCTTCGATGTAGTGGAAGTGGCTGTACACCACGGCCGCAATCGGTGCCGAGGTGTGCTGACGCAGTGCGGCCAAGGCGGAGCGCATCTCCTCAATGGACTCGCCGGTGTCGATGGCGATAATCCCGCCGGGGCCCTCCACGAAGGTCTGATTGGAGAGCCCATTTCCCACGAAGTTCCACACTCCGGGGCGAACCGAATAGAACTGCTTGGCTAGTACCTCATTGTGGGCAATGTGGTCGCGGTGAGCGCGGGCCCCCGACGGCGTCGTGAGGGTGTTGCTGCCAGAAGTGTCCACACTGCGGATGTGCTCCGTCATTGGATAACCATACCCAAGCGGGCAATCGATGTCCGACGTACGATTCGCGTATGAGCATCGCGTTGGTTCCCGACGAGTCGGCGCTCCCCTCGGCACTTCCCAACGACCACCTTCTCGCCAACGGAGTGGCCATCCCCGAACTACGGGCTCGGTATCGACGAATTTCGAATTGGCGCAATGCCCGTGCCGTCACGATGGTCTGGGCGTGGACCCTCGCGCTCGTGTGGTCGGGGGTGCGCGGGCCGTGGTGGGTTGGCGTAGGGGCCTTCATTCTCATGGGACCAATGCACGCGCGTTTCGCCATCCTCATGCACGAAGCGGCTCACAAACTGCTGTTCTCCAAGAAGAGAATCAATGACACCGTAGGTCGGTGGCTCATCTCGTATGTCGCATTCGTTCCCATCGATCTCTACCGGCGAAGTCACTTCGCTCACCACCGCGACGAGTTCGGCCCCGACGAGCCGGACATCCTCTTCTATAACGGCTACCCCTGCGAGCCCGCCGACCTCGGACGGCGCCTGCTACGTGACGCGTTGGGAGTCTCGGGATGGAAGAACTTTCGTGTTCTTCTCCTCGCCGTCTCCAAAACTCCTTCGCGGGCAGTGGCGTCGCGCATCGTGGCGGTACAAGTGGTGATGGCCACGTTGCTCGGCCTGGTCAGCGGCGTGTGGTGGGCATATCTCGTGTTCTGGTGGCTCCCCTGGATGACACAGTGGCGAGTGCTCAATCGACTTCGGGCCATCGCTGAGCACGGCGGGATGCGACGCTCCGACGACCGGCGCCTCACCACCCACAACGTGGAGCAGCACCTGCTCGCTCGATTTTGGTTCGTGCCGTACAACACCGGCTGGCACCTCGCCCACCACGTGGACATGGGCGTTCCGTGGTACAACCTGCCGGCGTACCACGAGGAATTGCGTCGGGCGGGTTACGTCACCCCCGACATCACCTTCCCCAACTACTTCGCCCTCTGGCGTGCCGCGGTGGCCGGAGGTCGGGACTAATCATGGGTTGGTACGCAACCAACATCGCCCCAAGACTGCTGAACGCGGCCATGGGTGGACAGCTCTTCGCCAAGGGACGTGAGCTCATCTGTTCACCACTGGCCGGCGAGATTGTCGAAATCGGCTTCGGGTCGGGTCACAACGTGCCTCACTACCCCCCGGCCGTCACTCGCGTCCACGCCGTCGAGCCCTCGGCGCTGGCGCGAACATTGGCCGGTCCGCGCATCGCACGCAGTCACGCGTCCATTGAGTTCACCGGCCTCGTCGGTGAGTCGATTCCTCTTGCCGACCACAGTGTCGACCACGCCCTCATGACGTTCACGCTGTGCAGTGTGGCCGACCCCGCCCGCGTGCTGAGTGAAATCGCACGGGTCGTGCGGCCCGGTGGTCACCTGTACATCATTGAACACGGGCTCGCTCCCGAAGGCCGGGTGCGTCACTGGCAACACCGCCTCAACAGCTTCGAGCAAAGAGTCGCCGACGGCTGCCAACTCACGCGTGACCCCGTGGCACTGCTGCGCACTGCGGGCTACCGCATCGACGAACTCACCCAGCGCTTTCCCGGGCGGCCCACGCCCTGGACGTACATCACACTCGCCACGGCCACGCCCCCGACGCCGTGAAAGTACTGCTGCTCGCCCTGATCATCGTCGTGGTGAATCTCCTTCCCGCATTCGGTCCGCCCACGTGGGCACTTCTCGTGTTTGCGGTGCTGACCTGGCATTTGTCGGCACCCCTTGCGGTACCGGTGGCGGCAATGAGTGCCGGCATTGGGCGATATCTGCTGGCGCGGGGATCGAAGTGGCTCGGCCCACACCTGCCGGAGCGTTACGTCACCGGCGTGAACGAAGCCGCCCATCGACTCCGTGGGCGCCCTCGCGGAGCTCTCGCTTTCGGCGCATTGTTTCTGGTCTCCCCCCTCCCCTCGGCGCAACTCTTCGTCGCCGCCGGCCTTATCCGACTCCCCCTCCTGAAGGTCGCCGGCTTCTTCGTGCTCGGCCGCCTCGTGACCTATTCCCTCTACGTGGGTGGAGCCACTGGAGCCCACGCGTCACTTCGGGCGGTTCTCGGGGATGTGTGGGGAACCCCCTGGATGATTGCCCTTCAGGCTGTCTTGCTTGCCGCGTTGGCGGTGCTACCGATGCTGCTGGCTCACCGCCGTTAGCGAGAACGCACGGCGTGGGCCGAAAACCCTTCGCCACCCGAGACCCGAGCCGCCACCACCAGAGGCACCAGAGTCAGCACGATGACTCCCACGACCACCGCGTTCACTTCGGGCAGCTGCTGACCCAGCCGAATGGCCCCGAAAATCCACAGGGGAAGTGTGTTCTGTGCCCCGGCGGTAAAGGTAGTGACAATGACCTCGTCGAAACTCAGGGCGAAGGCGAGCAGTGCCCCCGCCACCAGTGCCGTGCGAATTGCCGGGAACGTGACGTAGAGAAAGGTTTGCCAGGGTCGCGCGCCCAGGTCTGCCGAAGCCTCGGCGTACGAACCGGGGGTACGGCGCAGGCGCGCCACCACGTTGTTGAACACGACCACGATGCAGAAAGTGGCGTGGCCGACAATGACGGTTGCCATAGAAAAGGAAAGGCTGGTTGCGCTAATAGCCGACTGAAGCGCCAACCCCGTCACGATTCCCGGGAGCGCGATGGGAAGCACCAGCAGCAACGAAATGGCGTCGCGCCCGAAGAAAGAAAATCGGTGCAGGCCGAAGGCCACCAACGTGCCCAGCACTACCGCCACCGCGGTGGCGACCACCCCGACCTCGAGGCTGAGACCGAGTGCGGAGCGCACCGCCGGGTCGTGCCAGGCCACGGTGAACCACGAGGTGGTCCAGTGTTGAATCGGCAGGGTGGGAATCGTTGATTTGTCAAACGCGAAAACGACGATGACCACCAGCGGCGTCACGAGTAACGCCACGACCGCGCCCGTGACCACCGCCAACGCGGAACGTAGGCCCCGGGGTAGGGTCACAACGCCTCGAAGGCCCCGGCCCAGCGGGCCACGACCAAATAGATACCCATGATGACAATCGACACGAATGCCAGCGCGGCGGCGAACGGCAGGTTCCCCCCGTTGAGCGCCGAGTCGTAGATGGCGTTACCGATGAAGTTCGAACTCGTCCCACCGATCAGTAACGGCGTGATGAAGTCACCCAGTGTCAACGAGAAGGTGAAGATCGATCCGGCGACCAATCCGGGCAGAATCAGCGGGACCACCACGAAGCGCAGTGTGCGGCCCAACCCCGCGCCCAGATCGGCCGAGGCCTCCAGAAGAGTGTTCGGCACTCGTTCAAAGGCCCCGTAGAGGGGGATGATCATGAAGGGCAACCACAGATAAGAAAAGACAATCAGCATCGCTGTATTGGAATACGCCAAATGGCTCACCGGCAGGCCGAGGTGGGACTCCACGCTGGGCAGAACCCCCTTGTCGGAGAGAATGGAGATCCAGGCGTAGACCTTGGCCAGGTAACTCGCCCACAGAGGCAGCAAGATGGCGGCGAGCAAGAGTCGCTGCGCGCGTGATGATGCGACCTTGGCCATGTAAAAAGCCACGGGCAACGCGAGAACGGCGTCGGTCACTGTGACCAACACCGCCATCAGCAAGGTGCGGCCGATGATTGACCGATAGACCGGATCGGACCATAACTGGGCGAAATTCGACCACGTCACCTGGTACACCACGGAGCCGGTGAGTGGATCGGTCGTGAAGAAAGCCGTTACCAATAAGACGACGAGCGAGGCCACGTACACCACGAGGAACCAAGCCAGCGGCGGACTCAGAGTCGCCAGAGCTCGTAGCCAGGGGCGGCGCCAGAGCGCCGCCCCCGCACGATCAAATCGAGATGGCGCTATCCGGTGATTGAGGTCCACGCCTGCTGCCACTTGGTGAAGTCCATGCAGTCGTTCTTGCCATTCCCGCAAGCCGCCAGTGGCGTCTTCCAGAACTTGATTGTCGCGAAGTATGACTCGGGCGCATCCGCGTGGTATTGGGCACACGATCCGGCGGACTGGGCGTCCATGTACGAGCAGGCCATGGTGTTAGCGGGGGTTTCGCCGAAGTAGATGGCCTGCTGGGCCTGCACCTTGGGTGACGAAGCCCAGGCCATCCACTTGTACGCACAGTTGGGGTGAGGTGCGTTCGTCGCGAGTAACCACGAGTCGGCCCAGCCGGTCGCACCTTCGGATGGGATGGTGTCAGCAACCTTCGCCTTGGCGGCCACCAAAGTGTTCGTCTGGTACGGCCACGCCGCACCGGCAACTACTGATCCGTTCTGAAACAGCGAGATCTCCTGGCTGGCGAGGTCCCAGTACTTCTTGATGAGCGGGCGCTGGCTCTTCAACAAATTGACGGCCGCGTCGAACTGTGTTTTGTTCAACTCGTACGGGTCCGTGATGCCGAGCGAGGGCCGCACAGTCTTCAGGTACAGCGCAGCGTCGGCAATCTGAATCGGGTTGTTCGGCACCGTGACTTTGCCCTTGTAAGTCTTGTTATACAGGACTGACCACGATGACGGGGCTTTTGTGAAGGTCTTGGTCGAGTACAAAAGTACGTTCGGACCAAACTCGTAGCTCACGCCGTAGTGCACGCCGTTAATCGTGTTGAAGTTCGGTGACTTCAAGAAGGGGTGGAAATCCTTCCACGACGGGATCAACTTCGTGTTGACGGGCTTGACGTTGCCGCCGTAAATGAGGCGAAGGTCCGCGTCGCCCGAGGCCGACACGAGGTCATACTGGTGGCCGCCGCCGTTGGCCATCAGCGCCACCATCTCACTGGACGAGCCGGCGTATTTGGCCGTGACGACGCAACCCGTGGCTTTGGTGAAGGGCTTCACCCACTGCGGTTGGGCGTAGCCTTCCCACGCGATGAGATTGAGGTGGCCTTCGCCGGCACCCACTGACGCCTGAGGCGTCATGGACTGGGTTGGAGGTGTACTGGATGCCCCCGCGACCGTGGGCAGGGCGATCGCGCCCACAGCTAGGGCGGTAACTGCCGCCATGAGGCAATTGACTCTCCGCACTCGCATCATCTCTCTCCTTTTTGTGGTGTTTCGATTTCTACCATCAACCGCCGGGAAGCTCCACTTGATCGGCGGGGTCCCACGACACCGTGACGCGCTCACCCACCGCCACCGTGTCCGCGCGGTGCGAGTGGTTTTGGCGCACGACGGTAATCGTAGGTCCAGCTTCGGTGCTCACGCGTACACGCGTCACCACCCCGACGTAGGCCACATCTGTGATGAGCCCGTCGTGGGCGACAGTCCTAGTCGCCTCTCCGGACCGACCCAATACGACGTGCTCAGGACGCACCACAATCCGCCCCGCCGGAGTCTCGAGAACGTTCGATAGGCCGACAAAACCGGCCACGAATTCGCTGGCCGGACGTTCGTAGACCTCGGCTGGGTGGCCCACTTGTTCGATACGGCCGTCACGGAACACCGCGAGACGGTCGCTCATGGTGAGGGCCTCTTCCTGATCGTGCGTGACGTACAAGAATGTGATCCCAATCTGGCGTTGAATTCGCTTGAGTTCGACCTGCATCTCCTGGCGCAACTTCAGATCGAGCGCCCCGAGCGGTTCGTCGAGGAGCAACACCTCGGGTTCATTGACGATGGCTCGGGCAAGCGCGACCCGCTGACGTTGACCACCCGACAACTGGGCCGGCCGGCGTGACGACAGCTCACTCATTCGCACCAGGTCGAGGGCGTGCTCCACACGCCGAGCACGCTCCGCCGGTGCCACCCGACGAACGCGAAGTCCGTATCCCACATTCTGTGCAACGCTCATGTGAGGAAAAAGTGCGTAGTCCTGAAAGACCGTGTTCACGCCACGTTGGTACGGCGGGACACGCGTGACGTCGACGCCCCCCAGTGAGATGGTGCCCTCGTCGGGCATCTCGAATCCGGCAATGAGCCGTAGCAATGTGGTCTTTCCCGATCCCGAGGGACCGAGCATCGTGAAGAACTCTCCGCGTGCCACGGTCAGTTCGACGCCTCGGACCGCCGCGTGGTCGCCGAAGCGCTTCGTGACACCCCGAACTTCGACCCCGGCGGTGGTGTCGTGTCCGGCCATCAATTGCAAGGCTACCCCTACGAAATGAACGGATTCGATTGTGTCACACCCCCCTGGTGTTCTTGATGTGGTGAGGCACGGTGCCCCACTTCAAATCAATGGAGGGAAACCCCACATGAAAAACAAAACCCTGAGCTTGCTGGACGCCGAGAATCTCACCGCCGGGCCAATCAGGACCGCCACCCGAGTGCGTGAACTCCGCGAGGAACTTGACTCAACCGTCGGTGCTCTCGGGCTCACCGTTTGCGGCGTCAGCGCGGCGCCCGAGTTGTTTCATTTCCACGCGGCGTGGTCGGGTGTGCGACTCGTCCACGAAAAGGGAACAAATGGTGCTGAACGAGCCATTGAGGAGTTCATGCTCCAGCACTATCCCGTCGGTTCCTTGGAGCGACTGGTCATTCTGTCCGGGGACCACTACTTCACCAACCTGGCCGGCCGTTACAAGGCCGATGGTGCGTGGATTGACGTGGTGGCTCGGGAAGGTTCGCTGAGCCAGCAACTGCGCGACATTGCTGATCGAGTCACTTTGTTGCCGCGACTCGCCTACGCGGCGTAACGGCAATCGCCTCTCCCTGCGAGACTGTCTTCGTGACAGCCAAACAGGGAGAGGCACACACCCGCCCCGGGCCCCTGGCCTTGGTGGGATCAGGTGAATACCTTGAGGCGATGGCGGGCCTGG
>CAXBRI010000046.1:0-8022 GCA_963978125.1 uncultured bacterium
AGGTCCAGGTCGACCACGCTGAACTCGACGCCGCGTTGCAGGCCGTCTCCGCCCAGGCCCTGGCCTGGGTCGCGGTGGAACCGGCGCAGCGCGCCGCCATCTTGGCCCGCATCGTCGCCGACACCGTCGCGGTGGCCGAAGAGTGGAACACGGCCGCCTGCGCCGCCAAGGGGTACGACCCGCAAGGACCCGAGGGTGGCGAGGAACTCTTCAGTGGCGTGGGCACCTTCGTGCGCATGGCCAACGCTTTTCGCGAGTCGATGCTCGACCTCGCCCGCGGGGACAAGCCCCGCTTCCCCGGACCGGTGCGCCACAAGCCGGGCAATCGCATCGCGGTGCAGGTCGTGCCCGCCACCACCTTTGACAAGGTTCTCTACTCGGGTATGTCCGGTGAGGTTTGGATGGAGCCTGACGTGTCGGAGGCCGAGGTGCGCGCCACCCAGGCTGAGGCCTACAGTTCACCGGCCTCGCACGCGGGTCTGTCGCTCGTGCTGGGCGCGGGCAACGTGGCGTCGCTCGGACCACGCGACGTGCTGACCAAACTCTTCGTCGAGAACAAGGTCGTCGTGTTGAAGGCCAACCCCGTCAACGACTACCTGGTGCCGTACTGGGAGAAGGCCATGGCCGCGCTCATCGAGCCGGGATACCTACGTATCGTGCGCGGTGGTGCCCAGGTCGGGGCGTATCTCACGGCTCACGAGTTGGTGACCGACATTCACGTCACGGGATCGGACAAGACCCACGACGCCATCGTCTTCGGCGTCGGCGAGGAAGGTGCGCGTCGCAAGGCCGCCAACGAGCCGCTCATCACCAAGCCCGTGTCCTGCGAACTCGGCAACGTGTCCCCGGTGGTCATCGTTCCGGGCCAGTGGAGCGCCAAGGAGATCGCCTATCAGGCCCGTCACGTTGCCACGATGATCGCCAACAACGCCGGCTTCAATTGCCTGACCCCGCGCGTCCTCGTCACGCACCGTGGCTGGGCCCAGCGTGAAGAGTTCCTGGCCGAATTGGAGAAGGTCTTCGCGTCGCTGCCCACTCGTCGTCCCTACTACCCCGGTGCGCGTGAGCGCCAGGAGTCGTTCTTGAAGGTGCACCCCGAGGCGCACTTAATCGGTGAGGCGACCGGCGACACCATGCCCTGGACGTTGATTCGCGACGTGGATTCGACCGACGTCAACGACGTGTGCCTGAATGTCGAGGCCTTCTGCGCCCTCACCAGCGAAACGGCGCTCGAGGCCGTGGACGCCACAGACTTCGTGACCAAGGCGGTGGACTTTTGTAACAACGTGGTGTGGGGCACCTTGTCCATGACGTTGATTGCCGACCCGCGCACCATGAAGGACCGCGTCACTGGACCGGTGATTGAGCAGGCCATCGCCGATCTGCGCTACGGATCAATCGGTGTCAACCTCTGGCACGCGATGAGCTTCGCCTTCTCCACGACGGTGTGGGGTGCCTACCCCGGACACACCATCACCGACATTCAGTCGGGATCTGGCTTCGTGGGTAACGGCTATCTCTTCGCCCGACCGCAGAAGTCGGTCGTGCGTGGTCCCTTCACGGCGTCCCCCGCGCCGGCGTGGTTCGCGACCAACCGCAACGCGGGCGTCGTGATGCGCAAGCTTCTGGCCTTTGAGGCCAAGCCCTCGTGGGCGAAACTGCCCGGCCTGCTGGCCGCCGCGCTGAAGGGTTAGTTCACCGAACGCACGGCGTCGGCGAGAACCGCCAGACCGTCGGCCAACTGCTCGTCAGTGATGACGAGAGGTGGCAGGAGACGAATGACGTTGCCGTACGTGCCGCACGCCAGAGCCACCACGCCGTGGGCGTTGCAGTATGCGACGATGGCTTTGGCCGCCGCGGCGTTCGGGTTCGTGGTGCCCGGCTCGATGAGTTCCATCGCGACCATGGCTCCGCGTCCGCGCACGTCACCGATGATGGTCACATCCTGCTGCAGACGGGTGAGGGCGCCGGTGATCGTGTCGCCGAGTTCACGGGCGCGCGCCACCAGGTTGCGGTCACGCAACACGCGAATCGTGGCCAACGCCGCGGCCGCCGCGACGGGGTTGCCACCGTACGTGCCGCCGAGCCCACCCTCGTGGGGGGCGTTCATCAACTCCGCGCGTCCCGTGACGGCGGCCAGTGGCATGCCGCCGGCCAGTCCCTTGGCCGTGGTGACCATGTCGGGCACGACGCCTTCGTGATTGCACGCGAACCACTCGCCGGTGCGTGCGAAGCCGCTTTGAATCTCGTCGGCGATGAAGACCACACCGTTCTTCTGGGTCCACTCGGAGAGCGCCGGTAGAAATCCCTCGGCTGGGACGATGAATCCGCCCTCGCCCTGGATCGGTTCGATGAGCAGCGCGGCGACATTGTGCACGCCCACCTGGGTCTCAATCATCGCGATGGCTCGGCGAGCCGCTTCGGCACCACTGAGTCCGTCGCGGTACGGGTAACTCATCGGCACGCGGTAGATCTCGGGTGCGAACGGTCCGAAGCGGTCCTTGTAGGGCATGTTCTTCGCCGTGAGCGCCATCGTGAGGTTGGTGCGTCCGTGGTAGGCGTGGTCGAAGACGATGACGGCCTGGCGACCCGTGGCGAGACGGGCAATCTTCACCGCGTTCTCGACGGCTTCGGCGCCCGAGTTGAACAGAGCCGAGGTCTTGGCGTGGTCGCCGGGGGTGAGGCGGGCCAATTCCTCGCAAACCTCGACGTATTCCTCGTACGGGTTCACCATGAAACAGGTGTGGGTGAACGCTGCTACCTGCGACGAGACGGCTTCGACGATCTCGGGCACGGCGTGGCCCACGGTGGTCACCGCGATGCCCGATCCGAGGTCCAAGATGTGATTGCCGTCTACGTCCACGAGGACGGCTCCGGCGGCGCGGTCGATGTAGACGGGGAAACCCTGGGTCAGACCGGCGCTGACGCTCTGGTGGCGCCGGGCGTGCAATTCACGCGAGCGTGGCCCGGGAAGTTCTGTGACGAGCTTGCGCTCGGTGCCGATTGTCGATTCCAGCGAGGAAACCACGTTGACTCCTTTGTCGGTGCTTCAAGCGTAGTTGTGCCTTGCGAATGCCGTAAATGACGAAACGGGTGACCGTAGTCACCCGTTTCGCGTGGCGGAGGGAGTGGGATTTGAACCCACGGTGCCCGTAGACACAGCAGTTTTCGAGACTGCCCGATTCGGCCGCTCTCGCACCCCTCCGTTGACAAGTCTACCGTGTCGGCACCTCTGCTTCCAAGGGCGATTCGCGCCCTACGCTCGTCCCGGTGAGCGCAGACGAGTTGCACATGGGTAGGGCTCTCGATCTGGCTCGTGAAGCGGCGACCCACGATGACGTGCCGGTCGGCTGTGTCATCGTCCTCGACGGCGGAGTTGTTGGTGAAGGCGAGAACCGGCGGGAGTGCGACAATGACCCGACGGCCCACGCTGAAATCGTGGCCCTGCGCCGAGCGGCCGAACGAATTGGTCGCTGGCGTCTAGACGGAGCCACGGTCTACGTAACTTTGGAGCCGTGCGTGATGTGCGCGGGGGCTCTGCTGAACGCCCGTGTCGCTCGGGTGGTAATCGGAGCGCTTGACGAAAAGGCCGGGGCTGTTGGATCGCGCTACAACATCCTGAATGACCCCCGGCTGTTGCACGAAGCGTCGCTCACCTATGACGTCCGGGCCGAGGAGTCGGCCTTGTTATTGCGTGAATTCTTTCAATCCCGCCGTTAACTATTGCGGCTCCGGGGCAATCTGTAAGAAACTGTGGGCACCGGACAGAAAGAACAGATGTCGGCCTCCCGCGAGAATCAATTCCGAGCTTTGGCGAACTCGGCCCTCGGCCCGGTGGCCAGCTACGTCCGTCGTCGACTTTTCCCGCTGACCGAGGCCGACCTTGATGATGTCATCTCGGAGACGTTGTCGGTGGCGTGGCGTCGATTCGACGCCGTGCCCGACGCCGACGTGGCGTGGATGATTGGTGTGGCGCGCAACGTATTGCGAAACCAGCAACGTGCCCGTCGCCGCCGGGATGCGGCCGAATCCCGTGTGCGCCCTTCGGACGTGTCATCGTCCGCCGAGGATGTGGTGGTGGCTGACGACGCGGTGCGTCGAGCTTTAGCCCGTCTGAGCGAGGGCGATCGGGAAGTCCTGCTTCTCAGCGCCTGGGATGGGCTGAGCACTGACGAAATCGCTCGCGCGCTGTCTCTGTCGAGGGACACGGCGGCTGTGCGGTTGTCGCGTGCCACCAGTCGTTTTCGCGAACTTCTGACGGTGAGCTGAGTTGGCTGTAAGTCGGCCCGCCGACCGGACAGAACTAGGTGGTCAAGGAGAGAATGTGTCAATTGAAGAACTGACGAATGCCGACCCGGCGCGCGGGTGGGAGTACCGGCCCGTTGACGCGGACGCGATGATTGGTCGGGCCATGACGTCACGGGTACCCGTGGGATTGGCGGCGTTCAAACGACGCATGGCCGCGGCCGTGGGTGGCACGATGCTCACGATGACAGCGGCCGTCGCCGGACTCTCCGCTTTGACAACCCAGGCTCTGCCGCCAATCTTGAGTTTTGCCGCGGCCGGCCACGATGCCGTCTCGGGTGGTCGCATGGCGTCGGCCATGGCGATTGCGCCCACCAACTTCGAGTTCACGGGCCAAGACGCCCTCCCGACTGATACGGGCCGCGCCATGGCCTATCGACTCACGGCTCCGTCTGATCTCGAGGCCACGCTTCGTGAAGCAGCTCGTGCGCTCGGAGTGGCGTTCCCCGGTGCGGCGAGCATTCCGGCCGCCGGCGTCGTCACGCTGTCGAACGAGTCGTCGGGGGCCTACGCCTCCATCCAGATTTCCGGTGGTTACGCCACGTGGAGCGTCTATTCGGGCGTCGCCTACGGCAATGGTCCGTTGGCTCACGGTTCGGATTACTACGCGAATCTTTTTAACTCCACCGCCCCGGCCCTTCCCGGACCGACCGTCGGTGAGTTATCCCCCGCCTCGGTGAGCGCCGGCGATGCGGTCGGCGCGGTCTCTGAGTCGGCGCCATATGTCGTTGACGGCAACGAAACCACCATGCGATTGAGCATCAACTTCGGTGCCCACGGTGAAATGTTGGACGCACAGGGATACGCCTTTGAAGCCACATCGCTGGCTAGTTATCCCACGATTTCTGCGGCGTCTGGCGTGTCCAACATCACCGTCCAGCAATCCATCATGTCGTGCGCACTCAACGGAGCGTGCGCACCGAGCACGTACTACGCCGGGACCGCCACACCGACGATGAGCGCTCGTGCCGCCCGCGTAGTCTTTGCCCACGCGACGGGTCCCACCGGCGCCAGTGGTGCAACCGGTGTCACGGGTCTAACCGGCGCCACCGGTCCGACCGGCGCCAGTGGTGCAACCGGCGCGACGGGGGTTACCGGTGCGACAGGACCGACAGGTCCGGTGCTGTGGTTGACGGGTTGCCAGGAACTGAAGGGCGCGTCCGGATCCACGGGAACCACCGGATCGTCGGGCGCTTCGGGTCCTGTTGGCCCGCCCGTGGTTTGTTTCGGAGGCACTGGTACGCCGCTGACGGGCCTCACGGGAGCCACTGGACTCACCGGTGCCACGGGTCCGACCGGTGTGTACCTCGGCGAAGGCGGTTGCTCGACCGGCTCCACTGGTTCGACGGGCGCATCAGGCTTGACCGGTGCGTCTGGTGTGCCGATCGTCTGTTACGACTTCATGTCGGCTAGTTCGACCCCGGGTCGCGGCGGTGGCATCACCGAACGAAGTGCCGATGGTGTCACTACACCCACCACTACTGAACCCCCATCGACCACCGGCACGACCGGGGCGTTGTATTCGATTCCTGTGCAAACGGTCAAGGTTCACCTCACGGCGGCGACCATGCGCTGGGGCGTCTTTAGCTTGAATGACGGCTCTGCGGTGCTGTTGCCAATCTGGGTGTACGACGGAGCTGTTGGCGGTGGCGACATGGCTGGCGGGTACACGGTTCGCTTCGGCGTCATCGCGGTTGATCCGGCATTCCTCGATCTGTCGACGATTGCGGTGAGCCCCGCGTACAACGACTCGCTCTTGGCATCACAACCCAGCGGAGTTCGTTGAACGAACGTCGCGAAGCGATGAATTGACTTTCCTCACGTTTACGTACAAATAAAACGGCTGTCCGGGGAACCCGGGGCTGGCGGAGAAGGTGGGATTTGAACCCACGGAAGGTTTCCCTTCACACGATTTCCAATCGTGCCGATTCGGCCGCTCTCGCACTTCTCCATGACGTCGTTGCGGGCAACGGCGCAGTGTTCAAGGCTACCTGATTGCGCGCGAAGCCTCTCAGGTAGCCTTGAGCCGCCGAGGTCGAAAGCGGTGGTCGGGTCCCGTGCGACGGCCGCTCGTGAACCGAGTCAGGGGTGGAAGCCAGCAGCTCTCAGCGGGTTGTGCCGGGTGCCACGGATCGCCTGGCCATCGCTTTGGACCTCGGCGCCTCACACCCCGCCGTTAGCATGACCGCATGGCCGATGCTCCCGCGAACGATGGCGTGACGTCGCTCTACCGTCGCTTTCGGCCCCAAACTTTCGCTCAGCTTCGGGGTCAAGATCATGTGGTGCGCGCCCTCCAAGGAGCGGTTGCGAACCAGCGAGTGGTCCATGCGTATCTTTTCTCGGGTCCACGCGGAACAGGTAAGACGACCACGGCACGCATCCTCGCCAAGGCGCTCAACTGCGACAACCCCGTTGACGGTGACGCGTGTGACGCCTGTGACAGCTGCGTGGCCATCACGCGGGGTGCATCGCTCGACGTCGTCGAGATTGACGCCGCGTCGAACAACGGCGTCGACAACATGCGGTCGCTCACTGACAGCGCGTGGCAGGCGGCTGCTGGTCGGTGGAAGGTGTTCATCCTCGACGAGGTGCACCAGCTCTCGAAGAACGCCAGTGCGGCTCTGCTGAAAACCCTCGAAGAACCTCCGTCGCGGGTCGTCTTCGTGCTCGCCACGACCGATCCACACAAGGTTCTCCCGACACTTCGTTCGCGTACCCAGCATCTGGAGTTTCGGCTCCTTCCGGCCGAAACCCTGCAGGACCTCTTGTCCGACGTCAGCTCGCGCGCCGGCCTTGACACGACGAATGAAGCGGTTGATGCGGCGGTGCGATTGGGTCGGGGTTCGGCTCGTGACGCACTCAGCGCTCTCGACCGACTGGTCGCGACCGGTCAGATTGATTCAGACCGTCCGCCGTTCGATGGAATCCTCGACGCGTTGGCCCGCCGTGATGCGGGGGACACCCTTGCCGCACTGGCCGCCCTCCTCGCCGATGGGTGGGAGGCCGAGCAGGTTGCCATCGATCTTGCGGCTGCGGTTCGCCAGGCTTTTCTCTTGCAAGTTTCTCCCGACCTGGCCGACATGGCCGGCACCGAACGCGACACGCTGTCAGCGTGGGGCGGCGAAGTGGGCCTGGCGATGACTGTTCGGGTATTGGAAACGCTTGGTTCGACAACGCGCGACATGAAGAGCGCCCCCGCCCCCCAAGCCATTCTTGAAGTGGCTCTGGTTCGACTCGTGCGCCCCGACTTGGACCGGTCGCTCGATGCATTGGCGCAGCGCATCGATGACCTCGAACGCTCGGGCCCCCGGACGGCGACGGCCCCTGCACCGGCACCCACCCCCAATCTGCGTCCTATTGGTTCGGTCGACACCGCACCCACATCCGCGCCAGTACCCACCCCTGTTGCCGAGACGCCGCCCGTGAGCATCGACCCCGTATCGGCCCCGGCCGACCAACCATCGGGGGGGCTACCAACCGTCGATGAATTCTCACGGCGTTTTGCGTCGTCGGTGGTGCCTCGGACCTCGAAAGCCACCCAATTTGTGTTGAAGGCGGCCCGGGTGCGCTCTGTCGAAGGCGCGGTCGTCACCATCGCCGTGCCCAGCGAGGAAATTCGTCAGGGTGCCGAAAGCTACGCCGCCGCACTGCGCAACGCGCTGGAGTTCGAGTTCAAGTCGCCTGTTCAGGTTCGGTGGATTGTCGACACGTCTATCT
>CAXBRI010000047.1:0-7983 GCA_963978125.1 uncultured bacterium
GCTCAACGAACTTGAGCGCACCGGCGGCCGCTACGGCCTGCTGACGATGTGCGAGGGTGGCGGACTCGCCAACGCGACGATTATCGAGCGCTTGGACTGATTATTTGTAACCGGTGGCCATAAAAAAGCCACCGAACAACGACAGCAGTCCGATCAGCAGATACCACGACGACGCCGCTCCGGGCAGCACTTGGAGGTAGTTCAGCGTGATGGTCGACAGACCGAATGCGAGCAGATCCAAGATGGCCCAGCCGTACCACGACGGAGACGTCTTCTGGCTGCGGTCGACCTTCTGGGTCAGACGACCGCGGGTCTTCGGGTCGACGTAACGACCGACGGTCTTGCGGTTCTTGCTCGAAGAGGACGAGGCCATGGCCGAAAACTCTAGCCCTAGCCCGGGCAGACGGCGAAGGTCACTGTCGAGTTGAACAGTGTCGAGCTCCCCGGCGCGACATCCTGGCTGGCCACGAGGCCGGCCAGGCTGACGTTACATCCGGTACCGGCCGTAGTTTGAGCGGCCACGAGGCCCTGACCCTGCAGCAACGTAGTCGCGGCGCTCGGCGTGAGACCGTGAAGGTCGGGAACAATGACCTGGCAGTACCCCGACGAGAGCACGAGAGCAATCGTCGTGCCCGACGCCACCATCGTTCCACTGGCCGGATCGGTGTTGACGACATTGCCCTGCGCCACCGTGTTGGAACACACGGTGCTCGTGGAGGATGACACATTCAACGCGGCCTGACCCAGCGCGGTGGCCGCGGCGAGGGTCGACAGACCGGCGACCGAGGGAATCGCGAACTTCGCCGACGGATCGAGGACGGTCAGCACCACCTTGTCACCGGTGTGGCCCAGGGTTCCCGCCGCGGGCGTCTGATTCAAGACCGTGTTCGGCCCGCCACCGCCGATGGGAGCGGTCTGGGTGAACTGCAGGGTGAAACTGAGCTGCATGCCCTGGAGTTCTGATTCGGCGTCAGGTACCGACATGCCAATCAGCGACGGAATGGTCACGGGCTGAATCGAACTACCCAAGCTCACCTTCAAGGTGACGGCGTCACCCTTCTTCACGCTGGCTCCCGCCGGCGGATTGGTCGAGACCACGACCCCATTGGGCTGGTTCGATGACACAAGAACGGTCGACTTAATGATGAGTCCGTCGTTACGCAAAGTAGACGTGGCGAGGGCCACCTGTTGGCCCACCACGTTGGGCATCGTCGAAACGGAACTCGAACCGAAAAAGAAATAGGCGAGCGCGGCGAGGGCGAGTACCACCACAGTGCCCGCCGTCACGTAGGCCGGCGTTTGGTTGGAACGGCGACGACGCACGTCAGTGCGCGGACCCGTCATCACCGGCACGGCCTGCGTGCGCTCCCCAGCCGACACGGCGGCCACGGCGCGCGTGGCGTCATCACCGGCGAACGCACCGCGCCCCGACGCCAGCACCGGCTGGCCATCCACGAAGCGCAGAAGGTCGGCACGAAGTTCGTCAGCCGAGCCGTACCGCTGAGCGGGATCTTTGGCGAGCGCCTTCATGATGACCGCTTCAAGATCACGCGGCACCGACGGATTGTGAACCGACGGAGGAACGGGGGTCGACTGCACGTGTTGACGGGCCACGTCCGCCGGTGAGTCGCCGGTGTAGGGGGGGCGTCCCGCCAGGAGCTCGTAGAGCACGACGCCCAGCGAGTAGACGTCGCTGCGACCGTCGACGTTCATCCCACGCGCCTGCTCAGGCGAGAAGTACGTGGCGGTGCCCATCACCGATCCCTCTTGGGCGAGGTGGTCGTTCGTGGACACGGCCTGGGCGATACCGAAGTCGGTCACCTTCACCTGTCCGTCGGTGGTGAGCAGGATGTTGCCGGGCTTCACGTCGCGGTGGACCACGCCACTGCGGTGGGCGTAACCGAGTGCGGCGGCCACCTGAGCGCCCATCTGGGCGGCACGCACCGGGGAGGGGCGCTGGCTGGCCCTCAGCAGATCGGCCACCGAACGGCCGTCCACTAGTTCCATCACGATGAAATACACGCCCTCGTCCTCGCCCCAGTCAAAGACCGGGACGATGTTCGGGTGCGACAGATTGGCGGCCGCGCGGGCCTCGCGGCGGAAGCGTTCGACGAACGCAGGGTCGTGACTCAGTTCGGGGTAGAGAATTTTGAGGGCGACCGGCCGGCCCAACATCCGGTCCTGGGCCCGGTAGACCAGGGCCATGCCCCCCCGGGCAATGAGGTGGGTCACCTCGTAGCGATTCGAGTAAATACGCGACTCGCTCACGGGTTCCATAGTGTGTCCAGCCTACGCCCCCGCCCTAGCGGCAAGTCGTCGCGGTGCCCCACGCGGGCTTGTGGGACTGGACCGCCAGCGCGCCGAGCAGCAGGCAGTTCACCACCGGTCCGGCGATGGCCGCGCCCGTGCCCGATACGTCCTGGAACGGCAACACGACGGCGACCGCGACAGTCGGGTGGGTGGCTGGGGCGAAGGCGATCATCCAGTCGTCGGTGTTCTGCGCGCCGTTGCCCACCTGGGCCGTACCGGTCTTCGCGGCCACGTTGGCCCACGCCGGAAACAGTCCCGCCGCCGTGCCGTAGCGCACCACGTTCTGCATGAGGGGCACGATCTTGCCCGCTTGAAACTGACTAAGCGGCTTCAGCCACGGACGCGCCTGGTATCGGTGCACCACGGTTCCCTCCGGTGACGTGACCTCGCGCAACAGGTGGGGGGTCATGATGGTTCCCCCGTGGGCGATGCCCGCGGCTACGAGGGCGTTCGACAACGCCGTGGCCCGCACGTTTTCCTGACCGATGGACGAATAGGCCAGTCCCGGCAGGTTCGTCGCGAAACTCTGGGCGTCGGGGAAGGTTCCGGCCGCCACGCCGGGAAGATCCAGAGGCGGGGCTTGGTTGAACCCGAAGGCGTTGGCCATCGAGGACATCGCGTCCGCGCCGATATCCAATCCCAGCAGCGCGTAGCCCGTGTCGCACGACGGAGGCAGCATTTCCGCCACGTCGCCCCCGCAGCGCTCCATTCCGAAGTTGGAGAGGGTCTTGATCGTGTTGGGAAGCTTGGTGGTCGCCAACACGGGGTATTTCTTAATGACGAGGTCGGCCCTCGACGAAATGGCGGCGGCCGTCGTCACGACCTTGAACGTGGACCCCGGCGGGAAAGACTGTTGGGTGGCCAGCAATCCCAGCGGTTGGAAATTGTGCACGTCGGGCGTCGTGTAGTTCTTCCACGCCGCCTCGGCCACCGTGGCGTCCGACGAGGTGAGCGGTCGGGGGTCGTAGTTGGGATTCGAATACATCGCCAGCACCGAACCGTCACGGGGGTCAATCGCCACGGCGGCGCCGTCACGGCCGGCGAGAACTCGGCGCAGCACCAGCTGGAGCGAGGGCTGCAGCGTCAGCGTGATGGAGTCGGCGGCACTGGTCGGAGCCAACAACTGCGCGAGACTCTGCGGGGGTTGGGCGTGGGGTGACAGGTACTGGTTGTACTGCGCTTCGAGCCCCCAGAGTCCGTAGGTGGGTGACACGAAGCCCACGACCCCCGAAGTCAACGAACCCAGTGGGTACTGCCGGTGATACGACGACGAACCGGGCGACGTCACCGACTGGGCCAGAATCGTGCCGTCGCCCCCCGCGATGTCGCCACGGGGAAACTGGGACGAGGCGTTCGTCGTGCGGGGATTCAGCGGCGAGGCATTCAGCGCCGGAGCCCGAACGAACTGCACGTTGATGGCCTGAGCGGCAATCAAACCGAACAGCAACAACAGGGTGATAGCGAGAGCGGTAATCCTTCGGGACATGGTGTCAGCCCTGTGGACCGTTCAATGAGGCCGCCGCCCCCTGGCTGCGCATGTAGTCAATCAAGTGCAGGCCGGCTGCCGCGCTCGGCACCGAAATCGTGGCATTCACCCGCGCCTGATCAGCCGGCCGCAAAGCCGACACCGAAACGTCCGTCGGTGTCAGAACGACCGGCTCGAACCACAGAACGCCACCGGGCTGTCCTTGATAGAGGGCCACAACTCCCTGATCGTTTCCGATGTACACGGACGAATACGTGTACCAATGCAGCACCACGACGGCGGCCACCAACGTGGCCACGAGTGCCCCCACCGAGGCCCAGATTCTCCACGAGTTCCACCATGTGCGCGTTCGACGCGAGCGCGTCGGCGTCGAACGTGCGGTGCGCGTTGGCTGGGGCTGAGGTGACTCGCCGCTGGTCCGACGGACAGGGGGTGTCATCACGGTGACGTCGTCAAACTCGATCAGGGCAACGGTGATGTTGTCGCGGCCACCGTGGGCGTTAGCCGCCTCCACGAGAGCCTCGACCGCGCTCGATAAGTCGGTGTCGCCACCAGCGATCTCCGCGAGTTCGGTGTCGGTGACCTCGTTGGACAGCCCGTCACTACACAACAGAATCCGATCACCCGGTTGAGCGTCGACACTGATGACATCAACCGCCATGGGGTCTTCGATACCCACACACCGGGTCAACTGATGACGTTGGGGGTGCAGGGTGGCCTCTTCGGGGGTCAAGCGTCCCTGGCGAACCCATTCTTCGGCCACCGAGTGATCGTCGGTGAGCTGACGAATCGCGCCGTCTCGCAGTTGATACGCCCGTGAGTCCCCGACGTGCACGATGACCGGCACCGTCGTGTCCTCGTGTTGCACGAGCCCCAGCGCGATGGCCGTCGTTCCCATTCCCCGGCGCTCGGGATTGTCGCGGGCGTCGGCGAGGACCTGGCGATTGGCCTCGGCGAATGCCTTCTCCAAACCATCGAGGGTGGGGTCATCAGTGAAAATCGCCGCAATCGTGTCGGCCGTCATCTGGGACGCGACTTCTCCCGCGGCGTGGCCGCCCATCCCGTCGGCCACCACCACCAAGGAATCTCCGGATTTCACCGTGTCTTCGTTGATCTGGCGGACACTCCCCACGTCGGTGGCGACCGCCACGCGCCAGCGACTCAACGAACCACCTCGAAGAGAACCCCGCCCACCTGGATGACGTCGCCACGCTCGAGGAGCATGCGGCCATTCACTAGTTCTTGGTTCACGTAGGTGCCGTTCGTGGACTGGAGATCCTCAATTTCGAGTTCTCCACCGTCGGTCACGAAACGTGCGTGGCGAGACGACAAGTAATTATCAGCGAGACGAAGGTCGCAGTCGGCACCACGACCGACCACGATCGCGCCCTCCACATCGATTCGCTCGCCGGCCCGCTCCACCGGCTCGATGAATTCGAGCGCGAGCCCCGTGGAGCGCCGCCCCCGTCGATTCATCTCGGCGTCGGCGGGACGGGACTGAACAGCGGCGAATCTGATAATGCGCAGGAAAAACAACACCGCGACCACCATCACCAGAACCTGAAGAGGACGGATAACCGCGGCGTAACTAGAGGCGGCCCACATCACAATCAGGCCAACTCGACGCGGGCGTGCATCGTGGAAATAACAACGTCATCGCGAGGGGACAACGACACGGCCTCGATACGGTGACCATTCACGAAGGTACCGTTCGTCGAACCCAGGTCGCGAACAGCCACACCTTCGCTCGTCCGCCAGAATTCCGCGTGGCGCCGCGACACGTTGTGATCATTGATCACGATGTCCACGTCGGGACTACGGCCCACCACCAGGGGACGGGACCCCAATGCAAAGGACCGTCCGTCGCTCAAGATGACACGGGGCTGGCTGTCACCGCCGGCAAATTCCGTGACCACTTCCACGTCACCGGCCTTCAGTTCGTCGTCGAGGAACACCTCCACGGAGACCGGACCAACGAACACGTACCCCTCGTCCACGGCGTGTTGGCGCACGGCTTCTTCCAACTCGGAAATCAGGGCTTTCTGAAAACCTTCAAATCGGCGGGCGTCAGCCGCGCTCAGCCAGATCCGCACGGCATTGGCCGAGACCGGGCCGCGGGCCGCCATCTTGCGGGTGAGGTCGATTTCTCTCAGCACCTTGGTCGCAATATCGATGGGTTGAAGGGCGTCGCGGAATGGGCGAGACAGAGTCCGGTTAAACAGACGTTCCAGGCGGTTTTCCACGTCTTTGAGAACCATGACAAGTTCAACTGTACCGGCGCATTCGCCTCAACCGTGGGCGATGAAACGGTGCCAGAATCGGCATTGTGCCCATTGTGAACACTCCCCGCGGTATTGACCTCTACTACGAGACATTCGGTGATGCGAGCAGCCCGGCCATCGTTCTGATTGCCGGGCTCGGCTCCCAGTCGATTAGTTGGGCTGAGGGGTTCTGTCGTCGACTCGCCGACGGAGGTCGCTTCGTCATTCGCTTCGATAACCGCGACAGCGGGCTCTCGTCGATTCTCGATGACGCCCCGTTCGATCAGGACGCGCTGCGAGCCGCGTTCATGGCCGGGGACATGGATCAAGTGCGAGCATTGGCGCCCTACACCGTGGCCGACATGGCCGGCGATGTGGCCCACCTCCTCGACGGCCTCGGGATTGAGCGGGCTCACATCGTGGGAGCCTCAATGGGCGGCATGATCGCCCAGTGGGTGGCGATTCTCCACCCCGACCGTTGCCACACGCTCATCTCGATCATGTCCTCCACCGGTGAACCGGACTACGGTCAGGCGACTCCGGAGGCTCGCGAGGCCCTGATGGCTCCACCGGCGACCAGTCGTGACGACTACATCGCGTCGTCGGCCAACTGGGCGGTGTGGCAGTCACCGCGCTATCTCGATCTTGAACAGCTACGTCGGGACGCGGCGGCGGCGTACGACAGGTCGTTCCAGCCCGCAGGAACATCTCGCCAGATGACAGCCATTGCGGCCAGTCCGTCACGAGTTGACGGTTTACGCAACCTCGCCATGCCCACACTCGTGCTGCATGGACGAGAAGACACTTTGATCAACTATTCGGGCGGTGAGCGCACTGCTGAACTTATTCCCGGATCACGGTTGGTGTTAATTGACGACATGGGCCACGATCGACCCGAGCCTCTGTGGCCCGCGATTTGTGGTGAAATCCTCGCTCACACCGAACTCGGTAACAACTAGCCCACAGAGAGACATTGCGTCGAATTGGGCTAGGATGAACAGCCCACGGGCGAGTGGCGAAATGGCAGACGCGCTGGCTTCAGGTGCCAGTTCTCGCAAGGGAGTGCGGGTTCAAGTCCCGCCTCGCCCACCAGAAAGAGTTGTGCCGGTGCTGGCGCACCTTACGCTTCACACTCCGGGTTGAAGTGGGGATTGAAGATAAATCCCACCAAGTTGCCCGCGGGGATTCGCACAATGGCTGTCACGATGCCATCACCGACGTCGGCTGGTTCCGTGTGCACCGCGGCGCCGTCGCGAACCGCGGATTCGACCGCCCGTGGGACGTCGGCCACACCCCAGTACGTGTGTGCGCAACGTCACCGAGGAGTGACGGTCGCGGTCATCACTGTCCGTCGCTACGACTTCAGACGTGAGGCAAAAAACTCCAGAACTTGATTGAGGGCTTGCCGAGTCGGCGTGTCACCCTCGGGACCAAGGTGCTCGGTGAGGACCGAGTGGGCATCAAGGGGGTAGCCCCACGCGTTCCCTTCGGACGAGTCAATTTCCACGCCAATGAAGCCATCGCCCAACTCGCGCCGGAGCGTTGCGAATCTCTCCCCGGGAACGAGTTTGTCGCAGGTGAACCTCAACCCCAGGACATTGACTCCGTCGGACACCCGTTGTTGAACGGTGGCCATCTGGGAATCCGACAGTTGGACGCGACCTCGAGCCGCTCGCCGAAGCGGCAAGGGTAATGAGGGTTGCGACAACACCGGGGCGACCACGACAGGATCAATCATCATGCCCAGGGCGAATCCCCCCGTGAGGCACATCCCCACGACACCGACGCCGGGTCCCCCTTTCTGCTGATGGGCGTCGTGGGCGAGGTCGAGCAACCATTCAGTGATGCGACTGGGCTTCTTGGTGGCCAACAACGTGAACTCTCGGGAGACGCACACTTCTCGGAATGCGCGGCGAAAGGCCGCAT
>CAXBRI010000048.1:0-7829 GCA_963978125.1 uncultured bacterium
TTTTTTTTTTAATGATACGGCGACCACCGAGATCTACACTCTTTCCCTACACGACGCTCTTCCGATCTCAGTGGTCGATGCGGGCAATAACACGGGGAATTTCACGGTTCGTTGGCACGTCCCCGCGTTCGATGGCGGTACGCCAGTTACCGGTTACACCGTTACAGCGCAGCCTGGCGGTCAGACCTGCACGACCGGCGGTGCTCTCACATGCGCATTTACTGGCTTGGCGAGCAACACAAACTACGCCTTCAGCGTGGTAGCAACAAACCGCCGAGGAAATAGCATTCCAGCGACGTCGGCACGGGTCGGGCTTGCACCAGGCCCGGCTCAGCTTATGTCGGCCCCCCACGTCACGGGGTCAGTGACTATAGGTCAGACCTTGACCTCGTCGACGGGAACGTGGAATACCGACAATGCCGTTTTCTCGTACCAGTGGTACAGCTGTACCCACGCACCTGCAGTTGTGCCAAACATTGATCCAGCATGTAGCAAGGTGGGTGGAAATCAGGCCACCTACGATGTGCAGAATTCGGACCTCGGAAATTACATCGGAGTCACGGTTAGTGACCAGGGAACCGATTTGACGCTCACTTCGGCGAGTTCCAACTTTGTGGGACCGATTGTTGCACCTGGGCCCGCGACTAACTCACTGGCGCCAGTGATTACGGGCAATTTGCCAGTCGGTCAAACTTTGTCAGCGACAACCGGTACCTGGACCTCGGATACCGGCTCATTTGTTTACCAGTGGAGCAGTTGCAATGTCGACCCGACTGGTTTGATGGGTGCAGGGGTCTCGTGTGTCGTTGTCGGTGAGAACTCGGCGACTTACACGACGCAAAATAGCGACATCGGACGCTTCATATTGGTGAGTGTTACCGATACCGGAACTGACGGATCGACAACAGCGGCAGCTTCGAACGTTCTAGGGCCAATTGTCGCGAACGCTCTGCCGAGGGCTTCTGTCTTCTTTGCAAATGATTCAATTGTTCTTAGCGCATCCGCTAAAGCAACGTTAAATAACTTTGCAAACTTGGTAATCAGTAGCGGAATGAAGACGGTGACAGTGACCGGTGCGGCCGACCGAAACGGTAATCGTCTTCACAACCTCTATCTTTCAAAAGCTAGAGCGAAAGCCGTGTGGAAATACCTTGCCAAAAGAATGAGTGCCCAGGGACATGCGAATGTACGCTTCATCGTTCGTGGAATTGGTATTCGTACTGCGAGTCCAGGATTGCCCAAGAACCGTCGAGTAGACGTTCAATAGCATCAGTAGTCGGATCCCCTTTCGTTTGGCGGGCATCGTCCAGCCAAACGGAAGGGGATCGCGCACCGTTGGGCGTGATTACGAGGCGGTGCCTAGAAAGCCGTCATTTTGCCAGCTTCGCCACAATGAGGCATATTCTCCGTTCAATTGAAGAAGTTCGTTGTGGGATCCCAATTCGGCTATGCGTCCATCGACGATGACGCAGACTCGATCGGCGTCATGAGCAGTATGGAGTCGATGCGCGATTGCGATTACCGTCTTACCTGCCATCACTGCAGATAGTGAGAGTTCTAATTGGCGTGCGGTGCGTGAGTCTATGAGGGCAGTTGCCTCATCGAGTACCAGTGTGTGAGGGTTTGCGAGCATCAATCGGGCTAAGGCAATCTGCTGGGCTTGGGATGGATTCACTTGATGACCGGAAGCACCCAACTCAGTGTGGAGGCCCAATGGCAATTCATCGACCCAACCCAACGCACCTACCGTCGCGAGGGCGCTGCGGAGTTGCTCATCCGATGCTTCCGGCTTCGCAAGAGTCAAGTTGTCTCGTACCGTCCCAATGAATACATGATGTTCTTGAGTTACGAGTGCGACATTTCGACGCAACTCGAACTGTGGAATTGACGAGACGGCCACACCACCTATCGTTACGTCACCGCTGTCGGGAGTTTCAATTCCGGCCAATATTCGTCCGAGGGTGGACTTCCCAGCACCAGAAGGTCCAACAATGGCAAGTCTTTCACCAGATTTGATGCTGAGTGATACGTCGTGGAGAACATTAAAGCCTGTGCGATAAGAAAAATTAACGTCTGACAGAACGATATTTCCGTCCCCGGGTGTTAATGGATCGATGGGAGGTTCGTCGCGAGTCGTTGAGACCCCAATTATGCGAGCGAGCGCTGTCTGGCCAATTTGAAGTTCGTCGAGCCACGCAACAATGCGATCGAGAGGATCGTTGAGCTGCACAACGTACATGACAAGGGTGGTCGCCGCGCCAACTGAGATGTGATGTCGAATTGCAAGCCACCCGGCCCACGCCATGGTGATGGCGGTAGCGAGCGAGAAAGCTGACTCGGTTATTGGGAACCACACCATGCGCATGAACAGGGTGTAAATTTCGCTGAAGAACGATTCACGAATATCACCCATGATTCTCTGGTATTGAATCGGACCCAAGCGGAGCGCGTCAATTGTCCGCAGTCCTTCCGTTGTCTCAGCCACCGATCCAGACATCGAGGCGTAGCTGACCCTTTCTCGTAAATATCCCGGCGTTGCGTATCGCAGATACCACCGAGTTGAGAACACTAGGAATGGAATTGAGACGAACGCGCCAAGTGAGGCGACGGGGCTGATGATCACCATGGCGCCTAGGGCCAGGGTCGTCTGAACAATTGCGACAATCCACTCGGGAACTGCGAATCGAACAGTTCGTGAGAGTGCCTCGATGTCATTGGTGCTTCGGCTGAGCAGGTCACCAGTGCCGGCACGTTCCAACACTGTCAAGGGAAGAGATAGAACAGATGCGAGAAACTCCTCGCGCAATTGAGCAAAGACTGATTCACCCAATCGATAGCTGTAACGTCGAGCCGCAAATGAAAATCCGGTATTGACAATTCCCGAAAGGGCAATGAGGCCGACGTGCTGGATGACAAAGGTGTCGGTAAGTACATGATGCGTTGCCGCATCGGTGATGGCACCAATCTGGGCGGCCGGAATAAGTGCCGAAATAGCCGCCAGTCCGTATAGCCCTATCATGGCTAGAAGCGACCGAAGATGTTCGCGTATTAGACGCTTGGCATGTCGAGTCGTCTGGGCCCTAGATGCAATTGGCAATTGACTCACGAGGCCTCATCTCGCAACACAATCCTCCGGTAATGCGCAGATAATCGGAGCAGATCGCCGTGGCGGCCTTCAACTTCAACTCGTCCATGGCGCACGAGTGCAACGCGACCGGTTTGTTGAAGGACTAGTGGGCTCGTCGTGGCAACGACAGTGAGCCGTCCTTCGCGTTGCGCACGAAGGCGTGCGGCAATCCGTCCCTCCGTATGGGTGTCCACCGCCGACGTTGGCTCGACGAGAAGCAACGCTTCTGAATTCATAGTCAGGGCGCGGGCCAGGCTGAGACGTTGGCGTTGTCCGCCCGATAGAGATCGCCCTCGTTCTTCGATCCAGGTGTTCAAACCCTGTTCCATCCCGATGAGTATGTCGTCGGCGTTCGCTGAGGAGAGGGCCCTTTCCAACTCATCGCTACTCGCTTGGCCATGAGGATCAACCACGGTTCTTAACGTTCCAGAAAAGATTCGGGGTTCAATTTCCGATACCACTATCGCTCGACGAATATCGGTGATTGCGAAGTCAGAGATGGGAAAGCCGTTGATGGTTACCAAATCTGCACTGGGCACGAGCCAGCCCAATCGGTCGACGCATGCGGCTGCCTCCGCCGGGGTTTCGGTGACAATGCCCACGAATTCGTCACCACGGATTACGAGGCCCGTCACATCGTCGCGTAGTTCGATGATGCGCTCAACCCAGTTTCTCGGTGAATCCGGACTCGTGATGTTGGGGGAGGTATTTAGTATTGCCAGGACCTTTCGGGCCCCGACATAGGCCCTAGTTGTTGCTATCACGTATTCAACTGCCGTTCGTAATGGCGTCGTCAGAAAGTTTGAGTATCCGTAAAAGGCGATGAGTTGACCAGGGGCGAGTGAGCCGTGCTGAACCGCTTTGACCCCAAAGAAAGTGACCAGTGTGGTTAAGACAGCAGGAAGGAAAATTTGTCCCGATTCGAGGCCGGCCTGGGGCGTGGCCACGCGGAAGCCCTCCTCCCGTACTAACTGACTTTGTCTTTCGTAATTTCTGTAGAAAACTTCTTCCCCGCCGATTCCACGCAAGATTCTGATCCCCGCGACCGTGTCCGAACCGAGGGCGGCGAGTCGCCCGGAAACTTCGCGCTGGGCAGCCTGCGTGGCGTGGAGTGGCTTCATCAAGGGGGTCGTCAGAGTTGCGAGCACGGGAACACCAACCAGCACGATGAGGCCGAGCTTCACCGATGTGGAGAGCAGAATCATCACTACCACGAGCCACGAAATGATTGCTCCAGCGAATCGCGCGACGACGTCGAATGCGCCACCAATTCTCATGGCGTCGGCCGCGACGGTGCTGACAACGTCACCCGAAGAGACAGAATCGTTCAGAGCGGGGCCAACGGTGGTGATTTGCCGCCCGATTAATTGGATCGTGCGGTAAGTGGCCGTCATCCAATTCGTAACAGCCAACTGATGTCGTAATGCTCCGCAGGTGGCTTGACCTACACCTAAGCCGACCACGATGGCGCCCCAACGTATCAAGGCTCCAGGGTTGTGGTGGACAATACCGTTATCGATTCCCGCGCCCACGGCCGTCCAGAGGAGGGCCATGCACAGCATCCATCCAACACCAAAGAACGCGTTTCCAGCCAAGAGCCACTTTTGTTGACGAGCTAGCCACCAGAGGTACGAGGCGGGAGATCTCCGATCAGGTTCACCTGGATCTTCGGCAGGCAATACGCTAAAGGGCAGGTGAAGCACAAGTTGCCAGTGTAGGGCGGTGAATGGTGAGCCGACCTATAAGCGGGGTTCTGTCCTCCTCGTTTCCGAGGATGTGTGGCCATCCGTCTCAGCGATCTACCTCGGGAGTGCCTCGTTGCCGAGGCGGGCGGGCGGCCCTCCCATGTTTGATCTTGCTCCGGGTGGGGTTTACCGAGCCACCCCGGTTACCCGGGGTGCTGGTGCGCTCTTACCGCACCGTTTCACCCTTACCTGATCCCGGCGAACCGGGCCATCGGCGGTCTGTTCTCTGTGGCACTGTCCTGCACGTCACCGTGACTCACGTTTCGCGAGCACCCTGCCCTGTGGAGCCCCGACTTTCCTCGACCCGCTCGCGCGGACCGCGGCCACCCAGTCAGCTCACCATTCCCAAATAGTTTCCCACACCCCGCCAGAGCGCACAAGAGCCGTTTGTGACACAGGGCTCCGGTAGCCTTCTCGCGTGTCCGACGGCGAAACGAACGAAGCGCTGTCGGTTGCCCAATTGTACGAAGAACTGACCGCCACGCTAGAGGCCTCCCACGGCAAGCGGCACCCCTTTTGGGTGCGTGGCGAGGTGCAAAAGGTCTACGAAAAGGGCCATATGTACGTAGACCTCGTTGATCAAGGTGGTTCGCGCAGTGACACGGCCCGCCCGACGCTCAACGCCCACGCTTGGCGCAATTCGTGGGCGCTCATCAAGAAGGACCTGGCCGATCGGGGCCTCGAACTCAAGGCCGGCATGGTCGTCACCCTGCTTGGGTATGTAGACCTCTACGCCCCCCAGGGTCGGGTGGGTTTCACCTTCACCCGGGTCGAGACTGGTGGCCTCGAGGGCGACGTGGCCAAACGTCGCGAAGAACTCATCAAACGCCTGCGTGACGAGGGCCTGCTCGAAGCGAACAAGTCGGTGACGTCTCCGCCCATTCCCCTTCGCGTGGGGTTGGTGGCGAGCCCTCAAACGGAGGGCTTTCACGACTTCACGGGACAGTTGCTCTCGAGTGGCTACTCCTTCCTCGTGTCGGTGCGCCCCTCCGCGGTGCAAGGAGAATCTGCTCCCGCCGAACTGATCGCCGCTCTGAAGGATCTGGCGGCCACCGACGTGGACATCATCTGCCTGGTCCGCGGGGGCGGATCGAAGGGCGACCTCGCGTGTTTCGATGACGAGGGGCTCGCGCGCGCTATTGCCGCCTGTCCCAAGCCCGTGTGGACGGGAATCGGCCACACCAATGACGAATCAATCGCCGACCTGGTGGCCCACACGCGGGCGATCACGCCGACCAAACTCGGCGAGACAATCGTGTCGGTCGTGGCGGCCTGGCGCGACGCGCACGTCCTCGCACCGGCCCGCTTCCTCGCGGTGTGGCGTGACGCCATTGTGGAAGAGGCCGCACAGCTCCTGGTGGAGGGTCGCCGCACGGTCGTCTTGGCTCTTCGTGACCGTCTGAAGAGTGAATCACGTCACCTGGGGGCGTTACGTCGTCAGTTGGCTCTTCACGCCCAGCACATTCTGTCGAGCGCCGGCCAGGAACTCGACAGCGCGCGCTCGTTGCTGGTGGCCTACGACCCGGCCCGCCGCCTGGCCCAGGGCTGGGCCATCATCACCAATACCGCGGGCGAGGTTGTTCGCTCGACCGATGACGTGCGGGTGGGCGAGGGATTGAGCGTGCGCGTGTCGGATGGATCGATGGACGTATCGGTAACGGAGAAAAGGAAAGAATCATGACCACAGTGGGTGACTGGAACGAGGCCACCGCGGAACTCGAGGCGATTGTTCAGTCTTTCGATGACGGTGAGGTGTCGGTGGACGACCTGTTCGCTCGCCTCAACCGTGCGACGGAGATCATTGAGGCACTTGAGGGCCGCCTCACCGAGACCAAGGCCAAGGTGGAGGAGCTGTCACCGCGACTGAACAAGATTGCTGACGGCGAATGAGCGACCGCTTTTATTTCCGGCAGCTGTTGGGCGGACGGGACTTCGCGGTGGGCGACCAGATGGCCCGTCAAATGCTCAACTTCGCCTACGTGATCGGTGACCGTGAAACCGGCGAGGCTCTGTTGGTCGACCCGGCCTACCGACCGCTCGAACTCTGTGATGTCGTGGCCGCCGACGGTCTGGAAGTGGTGGGCGTCGTGGGTACCCACTATCACTTCGATCACGTCGGCGGATCGTTCCGGGGCCAGGTGGAAGTCGACGGCATCGCCGAGTTGCTCGAGACCCACGACGTGCCGATTCACCTCCAGGCCGAGGAAGTGCCGTGGGTGCAGCGCACCACGGGAGTCTCTGACGCCCTGGTAGGTCACGCCAGTGGTGACGTGGTGATGGTCGGGGAGATTCCCGTGACCCTGATCGCCACACCGGGACACACCCCGGGTAGCCAGTGCCTGCTCGTCGAGGGCAATCTGCTCAGTGGTGACACCTTGTTCCTCGAGGGCTGTGGTCGCACCGACCTGCCGGGGTCCGATCCGGCCGAGATGTACACCACCTTGACTCAACGACTCGCTCCGGTTCCCGACGAGACCCGTCTCTACCCCGGTCACCTCTACGCCCCCGAGCCCAGTGCCTGGCTCGGCGACGTACGTAAAGAGAACTACGTCTTCACGCCGACCTCTGCCGAGCAGTGGCTGGCCATGTTCGGCCGATGACCCTCACGCGCGACGATCACGTCATCGTCGTCGGTGGCGGTTTGGCTGGTTGGCGTTTCTGCGAGTTCGCCCGCCGGGCGGGATTCGAAGGTCGCCTCAGCGTCGTCAGCGACGAAACCCACCCCCCGTACGACCGTCCACCGCTGTCCAAGCAGGTGCTCACTGGAAAGTGGCCCTCCGATCAGACGACCCTGGCCACAGCCGATGCCCACCTCGCCGCCCACGTCGAACTCCGTCTCGGCCAGGCCGCCACGGCGCTCGACGTCGCGACCCGGACGGTGTCGCTCGCCGACGGCACTTCGCTCACCGGTACGCACGTCGTAATCGCCACCGGTGTGCGGGCACGCCAACTCCCCT
>CAXBRI010000049.1:0-7743 GCA_963978125.1 uncultured bacterium
GGGACGCGCCGCAATCCGATCAGGCCGCTCATCGGCAGCCTCCGCATGCCGGAACGCCGGCAGGGCGCCGGCTCCACTCGACCAGGGTCATCAGCTCAGGCGGTTCTTCAGCAGGACCGAGCCGTTCTCGAGGGTCTCGATCACGCCGCGCTCCTCCAGGTCCTTCATGACCCGGGACACCATCTCGCGCGAGGCGCCGACGCGGTTCGCGATGTCCTGGTGGGTGAGACGCTCCCTCACGACCAGGCGACCCTCGTGCGGCGCCGCGAGCTCGAGCAGCAGCCGCGCCAGGCCGACGCGCGCGCGCTGGCCGCCCGACATCTTCGAGACGGGCGTCGAGAACTGCTCGTCGGTGAAGCCGAGGCCGTGCAGCGTCTCGTCGATCCGGTGGTCGATCGCGTAGCCGCCGGCGCGCTCGATGGCCTCCTCGAGCTTCGCCTGCCGCTTCATCAGCGCGTCGACGTCGGCGCCGGGCTTCGCCATCTCCTCGTAGAGCTCCTCCATCTCGCGGTGGAGCAGGTCCAGGCGCTCGAAGGCGCGGGCCGCGGCGTGGCGGAGGGTGTCCTCGGGGTCGAGCTTCGGGTCCTGCGAGAGGTAGCCGACGCGGGTGCCGCGCGCGAGCGCCACCGTCATCGCGGTGGTCTGCGTGGCCAGCGTGCTCTTCGGTGTCTGGCCCGGTCCGCTCGCGGCCCTGGCCCAGCACGCCACCGCCCTGTTCCTACCGTGAGCCGCGTCGCGGTCGCGACGTGCGCGGGGGAGAACGTCGACCCCGATTCGCCGATTCTGCTGGCCGCCCTCGAGCGCCACGGACTCGAGGCGCACCTGTGCGTCTGGGACGAACCCGACGTGGAGTGGGCGTCGTTCGATCTCACCGTCTTGCGCTCGACGTGGGACTACGCCCCGCGCCGCGGGGAGTTTCTTGCCTGGGCTCGCAGCGTCGAGCGCCTCGCGAACCCTTACGAGGTCGTCGAGTACTCGAGTGACAAGCACTACCTGCTCGACCTCGCGGCCCGCGGCGTCGCCGTCGTCGAGTCGGCCTTCGTCGACGTGGGCCAACCGCTGGCGATTCCCGAGGCGGCCTCGATCGTCGTCAAGCCCGCCGTGGGAGCCGGCTCCATGGACGCCGCCCGTTACGGTGCGTCGGACGGTGCGGCCATCGAGGCCCACGTGTCTCGCCTCCACGCCCAAGGTCGTGACGCCCTGCTCCAGCCCTACGTCGACTCGGTCGACGTCCTCGGCGAGCGGGCGCTCATCTTCATCGACGGCGAGTTCAGCCACGCCATGACCAAGGGGGCGATGCTCAACACCGACGAGTTGGACCGCACGGCGCTCTATCGGCGCGAGCAGATGAGTCGGGCCGAGGCGGAAGAGTCGGCGCTGGCTTTCGCGCAGACGGTCTTTTCAGACCCGCGCCTCGCCTCCCTCCTGTACGCCCGACTCGATCTGGTGGCGACTCCGAACGGGTGGGCCGTTTTGGAACTCGAACTGGTTGAGCCATCACTGTTCTTGACGTTCGACGAGGCGGCGGCCAATCGGCTGGCCGCAGCCATCGCGGCCCGACTCGTCTAGGGGGTCGAGTCTCGCCCCCATCTCGACACGGTGTCTGGCGCCGATACCGACGAACTCATATTCCACGGAAGTTAAAACTGGCGCCTCGACCGTCGTGACGGGCCCGTCGAGGCTCAGGATCGGCCGGCTAGGTCGAGGACTTCGGGTGGCACCACGGTGCCCGGTCGCTGGCTGGGGTCGTTGACCAGGAACCGTCCGATGACCGGAATCTCCGTGAGGGACTCGGCCCGGAGGATGGATGCCACCACGGGAACAAAGCTCTCGGCCGCGGGGTAGACGAGGAAGCGCGGCAGCCAGGTCGGGTGGTACTTCGCGTTGAAGTGCCACAGGGATTCGATGGGCAGCACGCCCGACAGGCGCTTGAGGGCCCAGCGTTCGATGCGGGTGAAGGGTCCCTCGCCTCGTTCGCCGTCGAGCACCGAGCGGAAGGCCGCGAAGTTGAGACTCAGCCGCGTGGCCCCGCGGTCGCGCAGGTGGAAGATCGTCTCGCACAGCGCGAAGTCGAGCAGTCCGTTGGGGTGCTCGCCGGGGTCACGGCGCATGAGATCGAGTGAGTAGCCGTTGATGGCCGGTGAGGGCACGAACTGACAGACCGCCACCGGTCGGCCCGAGGGGTCGCTCACCACGGTGAGCAGCAGTCCCTGGTCCTTGGGGTCGAAGAGCCGGCCCAGCATCATGGAAAAACCTCGCTCGGCCTCGCCGCGGCGCAGTTTGGTGATGAGCTCGAGCAGCGCCGGCACACGCGCCGGGTCGATGCGCGCCGGGTCGAGGAACTCGACGGTGTAGCCCTTCTTCGCCACGCGACCGCAGGCCTGACGCACACCCTTCATGGAGCCGCCCTCGAGCGAGAACGTGGTGCAGTTCACGATGGCCTCGTCGCCGAGGTAGATCGAGTGCAGGCCCGCCGCGTGGTAGCGCGGGAGCCACTCGCCTCCGGCGCCGACGACCCCGACCGTCCAGCCCCGCGACTCGGCGAAGGAGCGGAAGGCGTTGAAGGCCTCGGTGGCCTCGGCGGCCGGACCGACGGGGTCGGGGCTCACCAGGGCCACCCCGCCGTAGACGGCGTAGGCGACGAGGGTGTCGCGGAAGAAGAAGAACTGTTTGTCGTCGCGCAGGGCGAAGTAGTCGAGTGAGCCGTACCCGTGGCGGCGCACGATTTCCCGGGCCCGGCGTTCGGCGATGCGCCGTTCGGTGCTGGTGGCGGCGTGGCTCAGTCGGCGTACCACGACGGGCCGGGTTGCGAGATAGAGCGCGGCGACGATGGTCGAGAGCCCGGTGGCGAGTAGGGCCGGATTCGCGAGGTCCATCACTCGGTCGGGCAGATTGATGGTGGTGAGGCCAACTAATCGCTCGGCGCAGCCCACGATGATCACACCGAGGCTCGGCAGGTGCTGGTGGCGACCCGACACGGCGATACCCACGGTGGCGGCCATCACGGCGGCGAGGTCGACGAGAGCGAGGCGGGGCACCATGGTGCGCAGCCCCAGCCGGTCGGTAGTCGCCTCGAAGTGGCCGCGCTCGACGAGCAGCAATATGACCAACGACACGCTGAGGAGGGCCGGCGCCAGGCGGCCCGCACGCGCCACGTGGGCAACAGTCGTGAGAGTCAGCAACAACAACGCCACGCTCCACGAGCGCTTTTGACCCCGGCGAACGCCGCGCGCGAGCATCAACAGTGCCACCCCCGAGAGGGCCGTCAGAGCCGCCGCTGTCTGGGCGACCCCGAGGGGCAAGAGACCCGCCAGTGAGTCGAGTCGGTGGCGCAGTGGTGGCACGACCGACACCACGACGTTCATCAGCCCGTCGATGAACAACAGGGCGGCCGCGGTGCGACGCACGGTGCGTCGCCGTAGCTGGGCGCGGGGCGCGTCGCGGTCGCTGGGGAAGGGCGACCCCCCGGGCCACGACCCAACCGTGGTCGCCGTGCGCGGGGGAGAGGGCCGGGTGGCCGGTCCGGTGACCAGCGACTCGGTGAAGGAACCGAGACGAAGCGGAGAGGGATTGGCTCCGGCGTACAGGCGGACGTGGACCGTGCCGGTTGCTTCCACCTCGACGAGACCGACGCGGTCTTCGTCGCGGAACGTGGGTGGGAGACCGAGTCGGCCACGGTGTTCGACGACGGTGGGCCGTGAGGGTCCTGGCGTGGCGGCCATGCCTCGGTCGAGGAAAGCCAGTGCCGGCGCACTCGCGCCACCGACCACGGCGCCCACTCCGCCCCGCTCGGCGATGCGCCGTGCGTATTCGAGAACGTCGACACCGTCGACAACCGTCTGGGCCAGTGGTTCAAGAATTGCGGGTGCTTGGGCACGGGTGCGACGATGGAATCGACGTCGCACGGCGTAACCGACTGCGCTCACCACCACCGCCTCGGCAATCCCGACGACGAGGGCGCTCCAGAGAAGGTTGTTCCAAAAGGCCTGGGGGTGCAGCGCGCGAGGGGAGAAGTGATGCCGGGTGAGGTGGGTGAACAGCGCGACGAGTGAACCCGACAGGTCGACGAGTGCCATCATCACGACGGGGGCGAGCAGCAAGAAACCGAAGCGCCGGTAGAGACGACGGGACAACACGAGACGGGTGCTCGCCTGGGGGTCTTCGAGTCGGGCGGCGTCCACGGCCACGTCGGTGGGTACCGGGCCGAGCAGTTCGAGCGGTGTGCCCGCGGCAACGGCGAGGTCGCGCACCCCGTCGGCGGTGGCGATCTGGGCCACGATGTCGCCGGCCACTTCGGCACCGGAGCGCTCGACGATGGCGCGGGCCGCCTCGTCTTCGATTAGCCAGCCGTCGTGACCGCCCGGCAACACGATGAACCGCCGACCCTCGCCCGCAGTGAACTCCGTGACGGCGTCGACGAAGCCGCGGTGGGCGGCCAGGGTGGCCGTGAGTAACTCGACCCCCCTCGTGGCGGGGCCGAACAGATTGCCGGCCACCACCACGACGGCTGGGTCGTCGATCTCGCCCAGGAGTTCTATGAGGGCCCGCTCTCCCCGGTGCACGGTGGTTTCGGGCCCGAGGTCGAGGTCGGCTGCCACGTAGAGGCGGCGGCCCAAGGGCAGAGGGATGCTCAGACGTTCGAGTTCTGCCACCCGCACAGTCTCGCAGGTTGGCCCGTCACGGCGACCTGAGAGAATAGCCACAAATGGCTTCTGACTACGAACGCGACAATTGGCTGTGGCGGGCAGACGCCGTCACGGGCGGCCCCGCCGTCATCTTCGACATCGATGGTGTTCTGGCCGACGCCGCCGGCCGTCAGCACTATCTCGAGTGGGGCGACTGGCACAGCTTTTTTGAGGCCTGCGGCGACGACCCCGTCATTGAAGAGATCGAACGACTCCTCGAACTGTTGAGCGACAACCTCCACGTGATCTTGGTCACGGGCCGGCCCCGACGCGTCCAGCCCCACACCGTGGCCTGGCTCCAGCGCTACGGACTGCGCTGGGACCTGCTCATCATGCGCGAGTTCGGCGACTACTCGGGCGTCGAGGACTTCAAGCGGCGCGTCGTGGGCGACCTACGCGGCCACGGTTTCGACCTGCGCCTCGCCCTCGACGACGACCCGAAGAACCACGCGATGTACGTGGGCGAGTCCGTCCCGTGCATCTACATCCACTCGGGTTACTACCTCTAGGCGAGCCCGGCGAGCACCTCGCGGGCGGCCCGCCGGCCCGAACCGACACTGGCCGGAATCCCCACCCCGTCGTATGCATTGCCGGCGAGGGCGACACCCACGTCACGGGCCGCCTCCTTCGCACGGGCGACCAGTTCCTCGTGACCCACCTCGTACTGAGGAAGCCCCGCGGGCCAGCGCTGCACACGCCATTCGAGGGGGTCGACCGCGGCGCCGATGATGACCGACAACTCTTGCGCCACCCGCTCGGTCAGATCTTCGTTGGAGAAGGTGACCCAACGGACGTCGTCGATGCGTCCAACATGAATTCGCAGCACGACGTCATCGTTCGTCGCGAGGTGGGGCCACTTGCGGTCGAGGAAGGTGATGGCCGTTGTCATGAAGGTGCCCCCGTCACGCCACGGAGTTCGCAGGGGAACGAGAATCCCCGTGCCACTCTCGGGAAGCGCGGTCGAACGGGCGAGGCGCAACGTGACCATCGCCGCGCCGGCCGTGCGCACGCGGGCGAGTAACGCCACCGCAGGCAGATCACTGAGCAGTCGGGCCGTCGCCGCGGCCGGTGTGGCGAGAATCACCGTATCCGCGGGCGTCGTGGTGGTGTCGGTGTCGACGCGCCAGGGGCGGTCCTCGGGTACCCGTCGCAATCGGGTGACCGTGACCCCCGGACGCAGCACCACGCCACGTCGGGTGAGTTCGTCGACCAGTCGCGCGGGCAATGAACCGGTGCCGCCGCGCAAGGTGAAAAAGGCCGGGCCGCTTGGCCGGGCCGCACTCGCGGGGCCCGGGTTGGCGGGGCCACTCTTGCCGATTTCTTTCAGCAACGAACCACCGCGGCGGGCCGCCTCGAGGAGAGCCGGAAAGACCGAGCGGGCCGAGAGTTCGTCCACTCGGCCGGCTTGGATGCCGCCGATCATCGGCTCGATGAACTGGTAGGTGAGCTCATCGCCGAGCTTGGCGCGCGTGATCTCACCGATGCTGGCGTCCTCGCCCGGATGAAACCGACGGGGGAAGTGGAAATCGCGCCACGCAGCCCACTGCGAGCGCCAGGTCAGGCCGGGTATGTCACGAATCTGTGACGGGTGGGTGGGCACCCCAAGCACCAAACCTTCGGGCAGCGGGCACAACTGGTCGCGCAGGTAGAGCCAGGCTCCGCTCGCGGCGATGGGTTCGAGATCGGCCTCCTGGCCGAGGTCGCGCACGAGGTCGACGACTTCGGGGCGTCGCGCCAGGAAGCCGTCGGCCCCGAGGTCGAGGGTGCGACCGGCGAACTCAGCGGTGGACAACGATCCGCCCCAGCGCGGCTGGGATTCGATGACTTCGACTCGCGGCGTGTGAAGGCCAGGACCGGTCGCGCCTCCGCTGAGTTCATAGGCGGCGGCCAGACCGGCGATGCCACCACCGATCACCACCACCGAGGACGTGGTCATGGGGCGGTGCGGGCCACCAGGTCGGCGAGAACCGCCACGAACTCGGGGTCATCGTTGAGCGACCGGGTGCGCCACAGACCGAGTCCGATGTCGTCGGCCACGGCGCGCGCTTCGATGTCGATGTCGTAGAGGACCTCGAGGTGGTCCGACACGAAGCCGATGGGGCACGACACGATGTCGGTCACGCCGGACGCCCGTTTGGCGCGCAATACCTCGAGGATGTCCGGTCCGATCCAGGGCTCGGGGGTGCGACCGGCCGACTGCCACGCCAGGTCCCAGGTCTCCACCTCGGCGAGGTCGGCGGCGCGCCGAGCGCTCTCGCGGAGCTGCTCGGGGTACGTGTCACCGTTCAGCAGGATCTTCTCGGGCAGCGAGTGAGCCGAGAACAACACCTCGGTGGTCGCCCGGTTCTCGTCGGGCACGCGGGCCAGGGTCTCACGAACACGACCGGCGATCAGGTTCAAAAATCCCGGCTCGTCCCACCACGCACCGATGGCCCGAAAGTCAATGTCCGGCCCGAGCGCCTCGCGGGCGCGGCTCATGTATTCGTCGGTGGAGCGCGATGACGAGTGGGGAGCGAGTACCAGCCCGACCACCGTGGTGAAGCCGTCGGCGACGAAGGTGGCCGCGGCCTCTTCGAGCAGGGGTGGTTCGTACTTGGAACCGAACCGCACGTCGAACTGGCCCGGGGCGATGGCTTCGAGGCTGGCCACGATACCGGCCACCTGGGCCGCCGTGCGTTGGGCCAGCGGGGAGATGCCCCCGATGGCCTGGTAGCGGCGGGTGAGGTCGTCCAGCAACTCCGGGGTTGGCGGGCGGCCGTGGCGGATGCGCGTGTAGTAGGCCTCGATGTCGGCCGGGGTGGTCGGCGTGCCGTAGGCCATCACGAGAACTCCGGTAGTCATCGCACTCCCGCCTTTCCTTCGTCGTGCACGAGTCGCACGATCGCTTCGAGAACCGCGGGGTCCGTCTGGGGGAGGACGCCGTGGCCCAGGTTGAAAATGTGTCCGGCCTCGGCACCCGCGCGCGCGAGAACCTCACGGGTGGCCTCGAGCGCGAGGTCCACGCCACCGAGACAGCGCGCCGGGTCGAGGTTGCCCTGGGAGGGTTTGCCGGTGCGGC
>CAXBRI010000050.1:0-7694 GCA_963978125.1 uncultured bacterium
TTTTTTTTTTAATGATACGGCGACCACCGAGATCTACACTCTTTCCCTACACGACGCTCTTCCGATCTCGACCTCTCGTCCGAGGTGGGCGTCCACGCCAACGTCGTGCGCCACCACCTCGAAAAGCTCACCGAGGGTGGCTACGTGGAGGCCTACAGCGAATCACGCGAAGGCCCCGGCCGACCCGCGCGGCGCTACCGGGTCATTGACGATCAACTGAGCGTGGAAGGGTCCGTGCGTCGAGACGCATTGTTGGTGGCCCTTCTGCAGCGGGCCTTGGCGACTCTCGGACCCGAAGCGGCCGAAGCCCTGGCCGCTGACGTGGGCCGCGAATACGGAAAGAAGTTGGTTGCCCCCTCCAGTCAATCTGAGCGCCAGCACAGTGCCCAGGAGGCCATGAGGTCGATTGCCGGCATCTTGACAGCCCACGGATTCGAAGCGCGTTTGGAGTCGGACGAAAACTCGCAGTCGCTCGTCAACGACAACTGCCCCTTCGGCACTGCGGCGCAGCACCACCCCGTTCTGTGTGCCGTGGACCGCGGGCTCGTGGCCGGCATGCTCGAGGGCATGGGCGTCTCGCCCACCAAGGTCACCCTCTCGTCACGAGCTCGTGGCGACGAGGATTGTCGCGTCACCGCTTAGTTCGCGCGAAATCCCAACTGCTTGAGAAACGGCGCGGCCACGGCCAGTTGGGCCCTGGACGGATGCAGCGTGAGGAACGTCGTGAACTCCCGTCGCGCAATGTCGCCACCCTTCGAGAAGGACAACGCGACAATCGCGTAATAAAGGTGTGGCGCCGGGTTCTTCGGAGCCAGCGAGAGCGCCCGTCGCAGACGGCGCTGGCCCTCGGCGATCACCGCCGCGTCCCGGGCCGAACTTCCGGCAGAGAAAGACAGCCAACCCGACTGGGTCAGGGCCGTCACATTGCGAGGTGCCAGCGAGAGCACCTCGTTGTACGCGGCGAGCGCCGTGGTGGTCTGACCATCGGCCACGTCGGCTTCGGCTTGGGTTAGCAGGCGCGCAATCCGTTGGGCCCGGTCCAAGTTGACCTGGCCGGTGATGGAGTCGCCGGCCTGTCGCGGCGTGAGCGACGAGACGAGCACCACGACCACCGCAACGGCAAAGCAGCCCAGGGCCACGTACAGGCGTCGCTTGGGTCGGCGCCGGCGCACCGGCGGGGTCGGTTCGGGTGCGACCTCGAGTTCGGCGCGTGCGACCGTGAGGGCCGCTTCGTCACGGTTGCGCAGTTCGTGGTAGCGCTCATCGCTGATCTCACCGCGCTCACGTTCACGTTCCAAGTCGACGAGCGAAGCCTCGAGGGCGGCCACCCGGGCCTCGGCCTGAGAGCGACTGGTCACGCCCGCCGCCGCAGAATCCACCAGGCGACGAGACCGACCATCACGCCCACGGGCGCGATCCAAAGAATCACACCCCAGCCGCGCGCCGGTGGGCTGAGGATGATGGCCGTGCCGTACGTCGACTCGAGTCCCGTCAGAATTTCCGTGTCGGACTTGCCGGCGCGCACTTCACGATTGATCAGAGCGCGCACCGCCACCGCGGACGTGGCGTTCGATTCGGCCACCGAGATGTTCTCGCAACTCGGGCAGCGCACCAACGACTCGAGGTGGGCCACACGAGCGGCGGTTGAATCGGTGGCCGGCGCGTTTACGAGCACCAGAGCGGCCACGGCCGCCGCGGCCAGTAGCCACATGCGAAAGCTGCGAATCAGGCTCATCGGACCCTCGCGAGCACAGCGTTCAACTGACGTTGAGTGGTGGCGCCCACCAAGACCGCGGCCACGCGACCGGCGCGGTCGATGACGAACGTGGTCGGGGGCGACACCACGCCGTATCGGTTGGCGATTACCCCACCCTCATCGACGACGGACGGGTAGAGCGATCCGTAGTGCCGGGCGAATTCGCGCGCACCGGCGAGTGAGTCATTGAAAACGACACCGACCACCTGGGCGTCACCGCGGTGCTGCCAGGCGAACGCCGACAGTTCCGGTGCCTCACCTTGGCAAGGTCCGCACCACGACGCCCAGAAGTTCACGACCACGTCTTGGCCACGCCACTGTCGCAGCGACAACTGTTGGGATTGATCCAGCAGTGATGCACCACTTAGAGCCGGCGCTGGATGCCCCAGTAAGGGACTGTGGATGTTGCTCGCTTCGTTCGCGGCCTGTCTCGTGCCCAGAAAGATGGCGAGGACGATCATGGCACCCACCACCGCGAAGGCAATCAGGCCCACCGTGCGCTTCACGCGTCCTCCCGACGCCGGACGAACGAGAGCGCCGAGCCGAGGCCGACCACGAGTCCCCCCAGCCACAACCAGGCCAGCAGGGGCTCGGTGGTGACACTCAGGCCCACCGAGCCGGCCGGCAAGTCCGACTGCACCTGAGCGCCCGACGTCTGACCGGCGCCGCCCACCGCCTCGAAGGTGATGTACACGTCACGCAACAGGTTCGAGTCGATGGCCGGCGTACCGATGGTGGTCCCGTTCGCTCCGTGGTAGGTCGTAATCGCCGGGCGAGTCGCGTGGCCGTCCACCATCACCGTGAGTTCGGTCCGGTCGCGCAGGGCGCTACGGGTCGTGTCCATCCCGAGGTACGTCAACCGGTGTCCCGACACCACCGTGGTCTGGCCCTTGGCCAGCGCCACTTCCGTGCGCGTCGTGTACGACGTCGACGCCACGATGCCCATCGACAAGATCACCACCCCCAGGTGGGTCACCATTCCCCCGGTGCTCGGCGCGACGAGGGCCTCGACGAGCCGACCACGGCGACGGGCGGCCACGACGGCTCCGCGCAGGGTGCGAAGAGCCGCGGCCGCGGCGAGAACCGCGAGGAAGGCGGCCGCGAGAAACAGGGGCTTTCGCACGCCGAGCAGATCGAGAACGACAACCGTGGCCAGAGCCATCCACGCACCCGTTCGGAACCGCGCCCAGAACACCGGGCCATCGGCACTGCGCCAGCTCACGAGTGGGGCCGCGGCCATGAGAGCGAGGAGCACGACGGCGAGGGGCGCCGCCACGCGGGCGAAATACGGGGTGCCCACGGTGACCTGGGCGCCGTTCACCGCTTGGTACAAGAGGGGGAAGACCGTACCGAGCAGGACGACCACGGCGAATCCCACGAAGACGATGTTGTTCGCGACAAAGAGGCCTTCGCGCGACAGCGGCTCATCAACGCCGACCGGGCTGCGTAGGCGATCCCCAGCTCGAACGATGAGTCCACCACCCACGAGAACGCTCGCGGCAAATCCAGCGATGAGCAGAGGGCCGAGGGTTGACGACGAGAAGGCGTGCACGCTCTGGAGAACACCCGAGCGGGTGAAGAACGTGCCGAGCACGGTGAGCGAGAAGGTCGCCACGGCGAGTGAGAGATTCCACACGCGGAAGAGGCCGCGACGGTCCTGCACGATGATCGAGTGGACGTAGGCGGTCGCGGTCAACCACGGCAAGAGCGCCGCGTTCTCCACGGGGTCCCAGCCCCAGAAGCCGCCCCAGCCCAGGACCTGGTAGCTCCACCACGAACCGAGCACGATGCCCACCGACAGCGCACCCCACGCCACGATGGTCCACCGACGTTGTTCGAGCAGCCAACGGTCCTCAAGGCGGCCGGTGGCGAGCATGGCAATCGCGAAGGCGAAGGGCACGCTCATCCCCACGAATCCCAGGTACAACAGGGGCGGGTGAATCGCCACCAGCGGGTTGTTCTGGAGCAGCGTGTTTGGCCCGGCGCCCTGTGAGGCGGCGACGGGATTACGCAGGAACGGATCGGCCGGGCCGACCATCAAAAAGATGAAGAAGGCGTTGACCGCGAACAGGGTGAGCGTGGCCCACTGCACCACCACATCGGACGCCTCTCGTCGGTAGCGCCACACGACCCCCACGGTGAGGCCGCCCAGCAACAGGACCCAGAGCAGCAACGAGCCCTCGAGGGCCGACCACATACCGGTGATCGAATACAGCAACGGCGTGAACGTCGCGTTGTTCTCGGCGACGTAGGCCAGAGAGAAGTTGTGCGTGATAAGGGCGACCTGCATCACCCCGACGGCCGCGGCCACGCCGACCAAAACGAGCCACGAGAACAGGCGGGCGTGAGCCGGGCGGTTCCGCCGCTTCGCGAGAACCAGGTCGATGATGCCCGCGAGCGCTGCCAGAAAAGCGAGGTAGAGGGCTACGCGGCCCAGCCACGACGCCATTACCGCTTCGTTCCGTCGGGCGCCTTCACCCGGTTGGGGTGCTGGGCAATGTAGGACGACGAGTGCTTGACCATGATCTGGTTCGCGCGGAACACGTCACTCGTGGCCGACTCGAAGTGGCCGACCACCACCACGGGAATACCCGCGCGGAACAACTGGGGTGGCGCCCCCACTTCCACCACGTGGACCCGGCGGTCGTGCGAGCCGGTCACCACGAAGTCGGCGCCCCGAGACGTTCGGGTCACGCTGTGGTGGGCAACCAGCCCCTCAAGGCGGATCTCTTTCGTGCCCAGTTGCGCCCGCTGGGACCAGGCCTCGTCGACCGTCATGAAGTAGTTCAGCGAGTGCAGCAGGCCCTGACTCAATAGGGCGAGCACCGCCACCACGAGGAGGCCCAGCACAACGACGGTGCGACGCCGAGTGCGCGCCGGAGCCGGGGGTGCGACCGGCGTGAGGTCGCTCGACGCCTCAGTCACGGCGGCCCCGCCACCAGAGCGAGGCGACGTAGAGGCCGAGACCGCCGAAGGTCACGAGGTAGCCGGCGACCACGTAACTCACGCGACCCCCTCAGCTCGACGCTCCGCGAGGCGCGTAGCGAGTTCGGCGTCGCGACGGGCGTCACGTCGTTCCTCGAGGCGATAGCGCGTGCGCATCAACCAGCCAAAGGCGAGTGTGAAGGCGATGAACGACAGCAGCAACGTGTAGGCCATCAGGCCATGAATCTTGAGGTGGCGGTTCGACGTGAAGACGGTGGCTCCTTGGTGCAGGGTCTTCCACCACAGAACCGAGAAGTGCACGATGGGCACGTTCACCGCGGTGAGAAGCGCGTACACGGCCGAGCGGGTCGCACGCGCCGACGCGTCGTCGGTGGCCCTTCGCAGAGCGAGGTACCCCAGCGCGAAGACGCCGAGCACGGCCGTCGAGGTCAGGCGGGCATCCCACGCCCACCACACGCCCCAGGTGGGGCGACCCCATAGCGATCCGGTGATCAGAGTCAGGGCCACGAAGACCACGGTGATCTCCATGGCCGACACCGCCACGCGGTCGACGACGGGGCCCCGCGTGCGGGGCCAGAGATAGAGAGCCGACGCGACGGTGGCCGTGCCAAGGGCGACGTACAGGGCGACCCAGGCGAGCGCGGGGTGGATATAGACGAGGCGTGCGAGGTCACCCTGGGTGACGTCGGGCGGAGTGACCCACAGGCCCCACCACACGGTCAAAGCGAGGGTCACGAGGGCCGCGGGGCCGAGCAGGGTGCGAGCGAGTCGGGCCATCACAAATCCTCCACCACACCGTAAAGGGTGACCCCGAGTCCCCCGTACGCGGCGACCACGGTGCCCAACAACGCCCACCACCGGGCCGTGGCGCCGTGGACGATGGCGGCCGACGCCAGGCGCTCTCCCACGATGAGAATCGGGGCGAAGGCCGGAAGACTGGTCACCGCTAGCAGGGTGGTCGGGCCGTCCGATCCGGTGACCGCCCCGTACATCGTGCCGGCCGCGGCCAACCCCACCAACGTCAGAATCGTGCCGGGCAGCGCCGCCAGGGCCCCCGCCGCCGGTACGTGCAACAACACGACGGCACCGACCCCCAACACCAGACCCATCGAGATGAGCTGGACTAACAGCGCAACCGACTTACCCAGGAAGACCCCAGCGGGATCGAGGCCGAGGGTGGCCACCGAGGACCGGGTTCCCCCACGGTGTTCGATGGCCTGGCTCCGCGTCACGAGCAGCAAGGCCACCAGCAACATGACCACGAAGTACAGGCCCGCTCCGGCGCCGGAGTGTCCAGCCCGGCGCGGCCCCAAGGCCAGACCGCACAACAACAGCGCCATCACCCCGAAAGGCAGCACCTGCCAGAGGGCGACCCGACGACGGGCCTCGATTCGCAGGTCCTTTTCGGCCACGAGCCGCGCGACGCGAATCATTCGGCCACCCGCCCACCGGCGAAGGTGATCTGCGCGAAGTGAGACCACGCCGAGGGAACCTCGTGAGCGCTCACCACGACGGTCGCCCCGGCCGCCGCCGCGTCGGTGACGATGTCGTCAATCAACTCTCTTCCCTCGGGGTCGAGAGCGGCGTGCGGTTCATCGAGCAACCAGAGTTCCGGCCGGCGCACCACGAGCCACGCCAGGGCGAGTCGACGACGTTGGCCCGCACTGAGCTGGGCGCTCACGACCGAGGCGCGATCAGTGAGACCCACGCGTTCGAGTGCGGTGTCAAGCTCGTCCACCGGCCGGCCCGCAGCTCGTGCGGCGAAGTGCAGATTCTCCGCCACGGTGAGGTCGTCGTAGAAGGATCCCTCGTGGCCGAGCCATCCGATACGACGGCGCAGCGACCGACGGTCACCACGGCGCAGGTCGATTCCGGCGACCACCGCTTCGCCGGAGCGCACGGGAACAAGTCCGGCCATGGTGCGAAGGGCACTGGTCTTGCCCGCGCCGTTCGCACCACGGAGAATCGTGACCGTTCCCGCTTCGAGTGCGAGGGTGCAGCCGCTCAGGAGCGGGAAGTCGTGTTCGACCACGACCACGTCGCGGAAATCAACGACGGTCATGGCCTCAGCGCGAGAGCGCGTCCAGATCGGCCGCCACCATCATTTCGATGAGGCCGTAGAAGTCGACGTCGTGGGTCCAGCCCAACTTGGTCTTGGCCTTCGAGGCGTCGCCCACCAGCATGTCGACCTCGGCGGGGCGCACGAAGTTCGGGTCGATGACCACGTGGTCGCGGTAATCCAATTCGACGGCCGCGAAAGCTACTTCGCACAGTTCGCGCACGGTGTGGGTCGTGCCCGTGGCAATGACGAAGTCCTCGGCCTGGTCAAGCTGCAGCATCAGGTGCATCGCGCGCACGTAGTCCCCGGCGAAGCCCCAATCCCGTTGAGCGTCGAGGTTGCCCAACCGCAGTTCCGACTGCAGGCCGAGCTTGATGCGCGCCGCCGCGTGGGTCACCTTGCGCGACACGAATTCGATGCCGCGACGCGGCGACTCATGGTTGAACAAGATGCCGCTGCTCGCGTGGAGTCCGTAACTCTCGCGATAGTTGACGGTGATCCAGTGGCCGTAGACCTTGGCGACGCCGTAGGGGCTGCGCGGGTAGAAAGGCGTGTTCTCGTCCTGGGGAATCGCCAGCACCCGGCCGAACATCTCCGAGGAACTCGCTTGGTAGAAGCGAATCTCCGGGTCGACGGTGCGGACGGCGTCGAGAAGTCGGGTCACGCCCAGGGCCGTCGTTTCACCCGTCAAGACGGGTTGGGTCCACGAGGCGTGGACAAAGCTCTGGGCGGCCAGGTTGTAGACCTCCTGGGGCCGGTTCTCCCGCAGGACGTTGATGAGCGACACTTCGTCGGTCAAATCGCCCGAAATGAGGGTCAGGCGGTCCTGAATGTGGCCGATGCGCTCGAGACCGACGGTGGACGTGCGCCGCAACAGGCCACACACTTCGTAACCCTCGGACAGGAGGAGTTCGGCGAGGTACGAGCCGTCCT
>CAXBRI010000051.1:0-7638 GCA_963978125.1 uncultured bacterium
CGGGACGCAACACGATGACGGCGGCGACCTCCTCACCCAGGGTCGGGTGGGGAACGCCAATCACCGCACAGTCCGCCACCGCCGGGTGCTTGAAGATCGCGGCCTCGACGATGACGGAGTACACGTTCTCGCCGCCACGGATAATCATGTCCTTCGCGCGGTCGACGATGTAGATGTAGCCCTCCTCGTCCATGCGGGCGAGGTCGCCGGTGTGCACCCACCCCTTGGTGAACGTGGCCTCGGTGGCCTCGGGCTTGTGCCAGTAGCCGCGCACCACACTCGGCCCGCGGACCCAGAGTTCGCCAGTGCCGGTTGGTCCGTGCATCATCTCCGGTGTCGGCTCGTCGCCCTCGAAATCCTCGGGAACAATCGCAGCGTCGCACACCGGGATGATGGTGCCGCACGACTCGGGTCGAGCGACGTAGTCGGGTCCGTTGTTGACGCACACCCCGGCCGAGGTCTCGGTCATGCCGTAACCGTTCGAGGGGGCCGCGACGGGGAAGTTCTCCTTGATGCGTCGGACGAGTTCCGGCGGCGCCGGGGCGCCGCCATAAGCCACGGTGCGGATTGATGAGAGGTCGTACTTGTGGAAGTCGGGGTGGTCGAGAATCTGCATCGCAATGGTGGGCACGCCACCGATGCTCTGGATTTTCTCGTCCTGGATGACCTGAAGGGCCTTGCCCGCGTCGAAGCGGTGCATCATGACGATCTTTCCGCCCGCGGCGGTGTTGACCGTCATGGTGGCCAGGCACCCGGTCGCGTGGAAGAGCGGGACGCTGAGCAGCGACGAGCCCCGCGGCGCGGGGGCGTTCTCGGCGCCGGGCGGCGGGGTTGGTGCGCCGTAGCGGAGGGTGTTGCGCGCCCCCGTGAAGAAGAGGTTCATCAGGTTGGTGTTGGCGTTGCGGTGGGTGCCCACGGCACCCTTGGGACGTCCGGTGGTACCTGATGTGTAGAACATGGTCGCGTCGTCATCGGGGTCAATGTCCACGACTGGGGGAGTGGCATCATTGGCGACGTCACCGAGAAAGTCATCGAAATCCCAAATGCGGACCCGGCTGTGGGGCTCGCCCAGGACGGCGGGGCGCTTGAAGTCCGTGGAAATCACGATGAGGTGTTCGAGTGACGGCAGGGCGTCGAGCAAGGGTCGCACGCGCTCGAGTCGCTCCTCGTCGACGAAGGCCACCCGGGCCCCCGAGTCGGTGAAGCCGTACTCGAGTTCCTCGGCGGTCCACCAAGCGTTGAGTGGCACGCTGATCGCTCCGGTCACCACGGTTCCCCAGAATGAAATGACCCAACGAGGGAGGTTTCGCGCGGCGATTACGACCCGGTCGCCTTTGGTGAGACCCCGCTCCATGAGGCGGTGCGCCAGGGCGGAGGCCATCCGGTAGTGGCGGTCGAAGGTGATGCGCTCGTCTTCGTACACGAGGAAATCGTTGGTTCCGAAATTCAGCGACAGGTCCAACAGGCTGCGCATGGTGGCGGGGGCGTTCTTCCAGACCCGCATGTTCATACCGAAGACTTCGGCCTCCACCATTTCGAAGGGTTGGCCGGGGGCGGTCATCTGGGCGTTGGCCTCAGCAACGGAAATAACGGTGTCTCCCATGGGAGCCGAGGCTACCCTGCGGAGGGCTGAGCCTGGAACACGTTGGCGCGGTAGAACGCGAGTTCAGCAATCGATTCACGAATGTCATCGAGGGCCCGGTGCGTCGAGTCTTTGTCGGCGCGCGCGGCGGTGACGTCGGGGTACCAACGCTTGACGAGTTCTTTGACGGTCGACACATCGACCACGCGGTAGTGCAGGAAGTTCTCAAGTTCGGGCATGTATCGAACGAGGAAGCGCCGGTCGGTGCCGATGGAGTTACCCGCCAGCGGAACGGCTCCCGCCTCAATACCCTGAGCGCGGAGGAACTCCAATGTGGCCTTTTCGGCCTCGCGCACTGAGATGGTAGAAGCGGAAATTGCCGGCAATAGGCCCGACTTGGTGTGCATGGCCGTGACGAAATCACCCATCTCTGCCAGCTCCTCGGTCGAGGCGTGGATAACGAGGTCCGGGCCTTCCGCGACGATATTGAGATTGTCGTCGGTCACGATGGTCGCAATTTCCACGATGACGTGACGGTCTGGTTCCAGTCCGGTCATCTCAAGGTCTAGCCACACGAGCACGTAGGAACCTTAGTGAGGGCCACCAACACGGGTAGCGTGACGGCGTGGAATTGCTAGTTTCGCGACTTCATCCCGACGCGGTTCTCCCCGAATACGCCCATCTGGGTGATGCCGGGTGCGACTTGGTCGCGGTGGAGGATGTCCTTCTCACCGCCGGTGGTGGCCGCGCGCTCGTGGGCACCGGCATCGCCATTGCCGTGCCCGACGGTTTCGGTGGATTCGTTCTTCCGCGTAGCGGCCTGGCCGCTCGACACGGCGTCACCTGTGCCAATGCCCCCGGCCTCATCGACAGCGGATACCGCGGCGAGGTCAAGGTGGCGCTCGTCAATCTCGATCCGAGCGAGGATTATCAGGTTAAGAAGGGTGACCGCATCGCTCAACTCGTCCTGCTTCCGGTCGGCGGCCATGTCGCCGTCGTCGTGGATGAATTGCCCCCCTCGACGCGGGGCGACGGGGGATTTGGCAGTAGCGGCCGTTAGCCCTGTCCGCGATAGTGCGGGTTCGGCTACACTGAGAAGACCCTGCGGACGTAGCTCAGTTGGTAGAGCACGACCTTGCCAAGGTCGGGGTCGCCGGTTCGAGCCCGGTCGTCCGCTCCACGTAGTCCCCCTCGGGGTTCCCGAGAATCCCGCTCGTCGATCAGTTTCTGTTTCTCGTTATTCGGTCGCTGGGGCGACGGCCACGATCGGCGCGGGATTCCGACGTCGGTCCCGGGTCACCATGGTCACGATGGTGAGCGCCGACGGAGCCATGACGAGAGTCGGCAGCGCAACGGCGGGCTGGCGTATGAGAATCCCGTATCCCGCCCAGGCAACACTGGTGATTAACGCCGCCACCCAACTGAGAAGTGAGACACCTGAGAGGTCATCGGAGCGGAGAGTGGCGCGAAGTTGCGGCAAGTAATTGACGATGGCGGTCACGTCGGCGACGGTCGCGAGAATGGTTCGACCCGGATGGGTTAATCCCAGCAGCGTTGCGCCCACCGCAAGGGCCGTTGCCAGGAGGTAGCCCGATGCGGCCGCCCTGACCCTCTTCTGGCTCCGAGATGCGGCCACCGTGACCCACGTCGCCATAATCCAATAGGGCAGATTGGTGGCGAGCTCTGCCGGAACCCGAAATATCACCCCGTAGCCGAACCACACCTCGGCGCCGAATACCGACACAATCCACGTCGCCAGAGCCACCCCCTGCGCCCCGACTCGTCGTATTCGCGCGACTTGAGCCAGGCACTGCAGGATGGACAGCGACGGGGCGATTATCGCAAGCGCCGTGGTGCTGGTGATGGTGCTCAACACGAAATCATTATGACAAGGTGCCGATGTTCTCTATTGACGTGCCAGCGCTTAGCCGAAGGCGGGGCCATCGAAGGTGTCGAGGGTGGTGAACTCGGTCACCTCACGACGACGTAACTTCGTCGCCCGCTGGGTCGGATACCCCAAAGCCACGACCGCGGCCATCGCCCAGCCGTGGGGGAGCCCGAGCGTGTCGCGAAGTTCGGGCTCACCGCGGAGGGCCATTGTGGTGAGAACGCCCCCGAGGTCGTGTTCTCGCGCGGCGAGCAGTATGTTCCACACGAAGGGATAGAGCGACGCACCGCTCGCGAGTGGGAACCGATCCACGTCTCGGTCGGTGGCGACGAGAACATCCAGGTGGGCGCACACCACCAGCATGGCGGGGACCGTGGCCAGATTCTCGGCAAATCCATCGGCGCGCGATAACGCCTCGGCGTCAGCTCGCTTACTCGCGGCCAGTGCCCGGTCGGCTTCGCTCGCGGTGGGTGAGAAGGGGATGAGCCCAGCCAAAAGGTGGGCTACGTAGTCGTGCCAATAATCCAGGTACACATCAGCCACTCGGCGTCGCACGTCGGGGTCTCGCACGACGATGACGTGCCACGCCTGACGGTTTCCTCCCGATGGCGCGAAGCGGGCGTCGTCCAGGACTGCGGCGATCGTCCCGTTCGAAACGGGACGATCGGTGAACTCACGTATTGCACCCGTCGTGCGCAGCGCTTCGCGAAGTTCCATGGCGCCACCCTACGCCCGTGCTTATCGGAACCTGGTCCAGTAGCGATTTTCGCGATGTCCCGCGTTTGTCGGCCTTGAAATCGTGCTGCTCGCGGCCCTTCTTCACACGACGAGCGCAGCGGGCCAATCGATTTCGTGCCATACCAACACCTCCACGATGAACGTACGTTCCCGGCCACCCGATGGCTAGGGCCCGAGGTCGCAGATGTTGTTATTGAAGCCCGTGTTGAACCGTGAGTAAGAGCTGTTCGAAGGTGGCGTCACTATCGGTGGCGAAATTCCTACCCAGAATCTCGAGGGCGACGAATCCGTGGACTGCAGACCAGACCACTTGAGCCACGTCAGTGCTGGTTCCCACCCCCGGCCGCAACTCCCCGAGCCGCTCCACGAGATCCACGAGCGATCCGAAGGCGTTTGCGGCCGCGATCGCCGCACGCTCCGTCGGTTCAAAGGCCGCGACCTCTAGGAACATCAGCCGGTAGTGGCCAGCGTTGTCATGGGCGAACCGCCGGTAGGCGATTCCCGCATCGCGGAGATCGGCCCACGGCTCGTTCGGAGGCACGCGAATCGCCGTTGCAAGTCGTTCGAATCCGTCGCACCACAGCGCCTCGAACACTCCTCCGATGCCGTCGAAGTGGTTATAGATCGTCATCGGGGCCACCGTTGCGCGCTGGGCCAGCGTGCGGATACTCATCTGAGATATCTCGCCGGCGTGAACCATCCGCGAGGCGGCCGTGAGAATGGCGCTCGCAGCGTGGTCGGAGGCGGTGCGACGACGAACCATGTCTCTATAGTACAGTGTGCTACAAGTTATAGGACAGTGTTCTACAGGAGGTCCGATGCGTCGTCTCAATCAATGGTGGATTCTCGCCGCGTTGTGCCTGTGTCTTCTGATGGTGGTGATTGACAACACCATCGTCAACGTCGCCCTACCGACTTTCGCCCGTGACCTTCATTCCTCCAACGCGGGTTTGCAATGGATTGTCGACGGATACGCCCTGCCCTTCGCCGCACTCATGTTCGCGGGGGGAGGGGCCGCCGATCGCCTGGGTCGCCAGCGCGTGATGCTCGTCGCCCTGGTCGCCTTCGCCGCCTTCTCGGCGTACGCGTCGTTCTCCACGTCCACCGGCTCGCTGATCGCGGCCCGTGCCCTCATGGGTGCGGCGGCCGCTTTCATCTTCCCGGCCACGCTGTCCATCGTCACGGTGGTCTTCACCAACGCCCGCGAGCGGGCCATCGCCTTCGGAGTGTGGGGAAGCGTGGCCGGTATCGGCGTGGCACTCGGTCCCATCGCCGGTGGTGAACTCATCACACACTTCTGGTACGGCTCTGTGTTTCTCGTCAACGTACCCACCGTGGCACTCGCGGTGGCGGCCGTGTGGCTGATCGTGCCCAACTCCACCAGCCCCGCCAAGAGTCGCTTTGACTTCCTCGGTTTAATTTTGGGTTCTGGAGCGGTGACCACACTGACTTTGGCCATCATCCAGGGCCCGTCGTGGGGGTGGGCGAGCGCCACCGTGCTGGTCCTGTTCGGCGTGACGCTCGTGCTCGGCGCCGCGTTCGTGCGCACCGAACTGGCGCAGGCAGAGCCGATGTTGGACGTGCGGGTATTTCGGAGCGGGGCGTTCAGCGCCGGCACGTGGTCACTTCTCACCGTGACCTTTCTTCTCACTGGATTCATCTTCATGGTGACCCAGTACTTCCAGTTGGTACGTGGGTACTCGGCTCTGTCGGCCGGTGTGCGCACTCTGCCCTTCGCCATCACGACGGCCATCACGACACCTCTGGGCGCGTGGGCCGCGACCAAGTGGGGCCCACGTCGTGTGGTGCCCGTCGGGTTCGTGGTGATGGGCTCGGCCATCTGGTGGATAGGTCAGCAATCACCCACGTCGGCCTACTTCGGCCCGGTCGTCGGATCAATGGTTCTCATGTCGGTGGGCTTCTCGCTGATCACCGCCCCTTCAACCGCCGTCACCATGTCGGCGCTGCCCGCGAACCAGGTCGGTGCCGGTGCGTCGGTGAACGAAACGACCCGCGAGGTCGGCTCAACTCTCGGTGTGGCCATCGTGGGCTCCGTCTTTGCCTCGACCTTCGCCCCCCGGATTCACGACATCTTCGCCCCCTTGGTGGGTTCGGGCTTGACGGCCGAGCAGTTAACAACGGCCCAGAGTTCCATGGCCGCCGCCCTGGCGACGGTGGGACGCCTGCCCGCAGCAGTGGGGGGAAACTTGGCCCCCCACGTCACCTCGGCCTTTATGGCGAGTTTTCGCCATGGCTGCTCCGTCGTCGCGGTGGTGGCGGTAGTCAGCGCATTGGCCGTCGTCGGCTTCTTGCCCAATGAGGCTCAACACCCGGTCGATGAGCCAGAAGCGATGGGCGTGAAATAGTCTCTACCAATGTTCGAATCATTCGGACACCAGAGGAGGATTATGTCTCGTTTCGTTCAATTGGGCCGCGTCGCAGCTGCGGTCGGACTCGTCGCCGCCGGCGTCGCCGTGGGAGCGTCAGCTGCCGTGGCGGGCACCCCGAAGGCCAAGTACAACGCGGCCGACGCCGCCATGGTCCCGGCCGCCTACAAGGGTGTGACCTTGCAGGTCGCAACGGACGCCACGTACGCCCCGGACGAATTCGTCCAGGGATCGAACATTGTGGGATTTGACGTCGACCTCGTGAACGCGATCGCCACGACCCTGGGTATCAAGGTCCACACGAACAATGTGACCTTCGACAACATCATTCCTGGTCTCCAGGCGAAGCGCTACGCCATCGGCAACTCGTCGTTCACCGACACCAAGGCCCGCGAGAAGCTGGTCAACTTCGTGACCTACTTCCAGGCCGGTGAGGGCGTGTATGCCAAGTCGTCGTCCACTTTGAAGTTCAAGGGCCTGACGAGCTTCTGCGGACACTCGGTGGCCGTCGAGCGCGGCACCGTGGAAGAGACCGACGCCAAGGCCGTCAAGTGCAGCGGTGGATCCAAGGTCAGCGTGTTGAGCTTCGCCACGCAGACCGAGGCGAACACGGCCGTGTCCTCGGGTCGTGCCGACTTTGGCTTCTTGGACAGCCAGATTGCCGGCTACGTTGCGTCGACCTCGCACGGCGTGTTCAAGTTGGTCGGTAAGGCCATCAACGTGGCGCCCTACGGCATGGCCACCCAGAAGAACCCCGACGGTCGCAACCTCGCGATGGCCATGCAAATGGCAATCAAGACCCTGATTGCCAATGGCACCTACGGCGCCATCTTGAGCAAGTGGGGCGTGGAGTCGGGTGCCTTGAGCGCCAACCAGATTGTGCTGAACGGGGCTATTTCGTAGTTCGCCCGCGGGCGTAAAGTTTTGCGCATGTCGACGAACGGGGACTCCGGACTTCCGGTAGTCCCCGTTCGTCACGTCGGGCGTTGGTTCGGCGCGGCGGGCGTGATGGTTCTGGTGGCGATGCTCGTCCACACCATCTT
>CAXBRI010000052.1:0-7610 GCA_963978125.1 uncultured bacterium
GGTCCAGTACGGCGCGGGGATGAGAACTTCGTCACCCGGGTTGAGCAACGTCATGAATGCGGTCGCGACGGCGTGCTTGCCACCGTTGGTCACCAGGACCTGAGAACTGGTGATTTCCAAGCCGGTGTCGCGCTTGGTCTTGAACGCGATGGCTTCGCGAAGCTCCGGAATGCCCGCCGTCGGGGTGTACTTGTGGTTTGCGGGGTCGTGGCAGGCCTTGGCCGCGGCTTCGACAATCGCCGCGGGAGTCGGAAAATCGGGTTCACCGGCGCCGTAACCAATGACGGGCTCACCCGCGGCTTTGAGGGCCTTGGCCTTGGCGTCGACGGCCAGAGTGGCGCTCGGGGCGAGGCCGGCGAGAAGATCGCTGACGCGGGGGCTCATGGGTGGCTCCTTGGCTGAAATCCGTAGAGTAAGTCTATGGCTTCGACTCCTGACCTCAAGATTCCCGACAACCTCCTCCCGCGTGACGGACGCTTCGGGTCGGGTCCGAGCAAGGTTCGAGCCGAACAGATCACCGCTCTCGCCGCCGACGCCTCTCACTACATGGGTACCTCGCACCGCCAGGCCACGGTGAAGAACAAGGTCGGTGAGGTTCGCGACGGCCTGCGCGCCCTATTTTCCCTTCCCGATGGGTACGAAGTGCTGCTGGGTAACGGTGGCACGACGTGCTTCTGGGACGCCGCGACCTTTCACCTCGTCAGTTCCCACTCGCAGCACCTGAACTTCGGTGAGTTCTCCTCGAAGTTCACCAGCGCCGTGAAAGAAGCGCCGCATCTTTCGGACCCGGAAGTCATCTCCAGCGAGGTGGGAACTCACCCCCTTCCCGTCGCGCGTGACGGCGTCGACCTGTACGCCCTAACCCACAACGAGACCTCCACCGGCGTGGCCATGCCGATCATTCGCCCAGAAGGGGCATCGGGACTCGTCGCCGTGGACGCGACGTCGGCAGCTGGTGGCCTGATGGTCGACCCGACGCAGTTTGACTGCTACTACTTCGCGCCCCAGAAGTCATTCGCGAGTGATGGCGGACTGTGGCTGGCCCTGTGCTCACCGGCCGCGGTTGAGCGCATCGAGACTTTGGCGGCCTCGGGTCGCTGGACCCCGGCGTTCTTCGACCTCAAGATTGCGCTGGACAACTCGCGCCAGAACCAGACGTACAACACTCCGGCACTGGCGACAATCCACATGCTGGCAAGCCAAATCAACTGGTTCAACGAGAACGGTGGTCTCTCGTTCTCGGCCGGACGCTCGGCCCGCTCAGCTGAAATCTTGTACTCATGGGCGGAGAGTTCAGACTTCGCGACTCCTTTTGTGTCGATCCCCGACCAGCGTTCAAACGTCGTGGGAACGATCGACTTCGTAGATGGAGTTGACGCATCAGTGATCGCCAAAGTGCTTCGGGCCAATGGTGTCGTCGACACCGACCCGTACCGGAAGCTTGGGCGCAATCAATTGCGAATCGCTATGTTTCCCGGGATCGATCCTGAGGATGTTGCGGCACTTTGCGCCTGCATCAACTGGATTGTCGGAAACCTATAAGGTCACGAGCAATTTCCCGGCTAGTAGGGGATTCACGACTAGGGGGCACTAGCTACATAAGCTGCCCGTCGTGCGCTATTGGTGGGTCAGCCACAACCAGACTTTCGAACAAGAAGCCCGCGGGGGATTCTTGTGGTCACCGAAGATGTCATCGGGAAATCGGAGGAATTACTTCTACGACACCATGGCCGAGGCGCAGCCTGGGGACGTCGTGTTTTCTTTTGCGCGTTCACGAATTCAAGCAATTGGGGTAGTCAAGCGAAAGGCCCAAACTGCCCCAAAACCTGACTTCGGAAGCGCTGGGTCCAACTGGAGCGACTCGGGCTGGCTTTTGGCGGTCGAATTTGAATTTCTTGCCGACCCATTCCGACCGAAAGATTTCATTGAGCAACTCTCTCCACTTCTGCCCACGAAATACTCTCCGATAAACAGAGCCACCGGCGATGGACTTCAGGGTGTGTATCTCGCGGAGATTTCGCAAAAGATGGCTGACATGCTTATTCTGCTCTCTCGGAGCGACCTGGCCCAACTTCTTAGAGACCTCGACGACCCTGATGCTGACCTTGAAGAGCAGTTAGCAGAAGAAGAGATTCGGATGCGTCAGATCGAAGGCGATCTTGAAAAGATTCAAATCGTCAAGGCGCGCCGCGGACAGGGTGTATTTCGAGCAAACGTTCGCCTTTACGAGCAAGAATGCAGAGTGACCCACGTGGACTCAATGCGCCATCTCCGTGCAAGTCACATCAAGCCCTGGAAAGACTCTGACGATGCCGAAAAGATCAATGGAGCAAACGGCTTATTGCTTGCTCCCCATGTCGATCATCTTTTCGACCGGGGCTACCTGTCATTTTCGGGAAAAGGCGACGTACTGGTTTCCCCGAAACTCAATCCGGAAATACTCGATCGCTGGTCAATAAGCCTGCCGATGAATGTTGGTTCGTTCAAGGCCGAGCAACTCGAATTCCTGGAATTCCATCGAGACGTCGTACTGAAGCCCTAAACGAACTTTCGCCTAGTCGGTGTCGCCACCTGAGATTTCAGCAACTTTTTGCTTTCCGGCGCTCACGAATGGCATCATCGCGCGAAGCTTCTTACCAATTTCTTCAATCGGATGCTTTTTTCCAGCATCACGAAGCTCGCGGTAGCGAGGACGACCGATTTCGTTTTCCTTTACCCATTCGGCGGCAAACGTTCCGTCCTGAATCTCGGTCAAGATCTTCTTCATTTCGTGCTTCACTGACTCGGTGATGACGCGCGGTCCCCGAGTAAGGTCACCGTATTCAGCGGTGTCCGAGACCGAGAATCGCATTCCCGTAATTCCCTCTTCATACATGAGGTCGACGATGAGCTTGAGCTCGTGGAGGCACTCGAAGTAGGCGCTCTCGGGCTGGTAACCGGCCTCGACGAGGGTCTCGTAGCCAGCCTTCACCAGGGCGGACACGCCGCCACACAACACTGCCTGCTCGCCGAACAGGTCAGTCTCGGTCTCTTCCGTGAAGGTGGTCTCGAGCACACCGGCGCGGGTCGCCCCGATGCCGTGGGCGTAGGCCAGGGCAATGTCGTGGGCCTGACCTGTGGCGTCTTGGTGCACCGCGATCAGCGCCGGCACGCCACCGCCTTCCTTGTAGGTGCGACGCACGAGGTGGCCGGGCCCCTTGGGAGCGACCATCGCGACGTCAACGTCGGCCGGTGGGTTGATGAGGCCGAAGCGGATGTTGAAGCCGTGGGCGAACAGCAGGCACTTACCCTTGGTGAGGTGGGGGGCAATCGCCTCGTCGTACGTGCGCTTCTGCTCGGTGTCGGGCACGAGCACCATGATCACGTCGGCTTCGGCGCAGGCCTGGTCCATCGAGGTGACCTTGAGACCAGCCTCTTCGGCCTTGCCGATGGATGACGAGTCGGGGCGAAGTCCCACGCGCACGTCAAAGCCGCTGTCGTGGAGGCTCAACGCGTGGGCGTGGCCCTGGGAGCCGTAGCCGAGCACGGCGATTTTCTTCGCTTTCAGAATCTCGGGCTTGGCATCCTTTTCGTAGAAAAGAGTGGTCATGGTCTGCTTTCTCTCGCGGGCCTAGCGTCCAAGTCTAGGCAGGGCTACACGGCCGGTCCGGTGGAGCTCCACCGTGCCGTACTTCTCTAATTCGCGCTCCAGCGCGTCGATGGCGGCCGGGGTGGCCGCCAACATGATGGTCACGTGACCTGTGTCCACGTCGACAATGGCGGCGTTCGACGAGGCGATCACGTCTAACAGGTTCGTCCGACTGTCCACGTTGGTGGCCACCGTCGCGAGCAGCAATTCGCGCTCCACGGCGTCCACCGGAGCCAAGTCCGAAACGCCCACCACGTTCACCAGCTTGGACAACTGGCCGATGATCTGTTCCAAGGGAGCCGACTCGGCGTCCACCACGATGGTGATCCGCGAAAAGCGGTCGTGGCCCTCGGCCGGAGCGACCGCCAGCGAGTAAATGTTGAAGCCACGACGGGCGAAGAGGCCCGCGACGCGGGCCAGCACACCGGCCTTGTTCTCCACGAGGACCGAGAGGATGTGGTGACGCACTGGGGTGTGCACCACGTCGCCGAGAAATGGTTCAGGGGCGGCCATTACTTGTCCTCTCGCTGCAGGGGGTGAACCATGATGTCGTCGTTGCTCGCTCCGGCGGCGACCATCGGGAAGACCTTCTCCGACGAATCGGTGCGGAAGTCGATGACGACCGGCACGTCGTGGATGGCGTTCGCCTCGGCGATGACCTGGTGCATCTCCTCGACGGTGCGCGCACGCAGACCGACGCACCCCATGGCCTCGGCCCACTTCACGTAGTCGGGCAGATCGGCGTTGAGGTACACCTCGGAGTAGCGCTCGTCGTAGAACATCTCCTGCCACTGGCGCACCATGCCGAGGTACGCGTTGTTCAAAATGGCCACCTTGATGGGAATTCCCTCGGCGCGTGCCGTGACCAGCTCCTGGGCTGTCATCTGGAAGCAGCCGTCACCGTCGATGCACCACACGGTGCGATCGGGCTTACCGACCTTGGCCCCAATAGCGGCCGGCACACCGAAGCCCATGGTGCCCGCGCCACCGGAGTTCACCCAGGTGCCCGGCTCGTCGTAGGCCCAGAACTGGGAGGCCCACATCTGGTGCTGGCCCACGCCCGCGGACACGATGGTGCCCGGGGCCGAGGACTTGTAGATGGCCTCAATGACGGCCTGGGGGCGCAGCGGTCCGTTGCTGGCCGGCTCGTCGTAGACGAGGGGGTAGCGCTCTCGCCACTCGTTGAGTTGTGTCCACCACGCTGAAATGTCGGCGGGGCGCACACCGGAACGAATCAAGGCGCGAAGAGCGTCACCGACCTGACCGTGCAGGGCCACGTCAGCCGTGCGCACTTTGTTGAACTCGGCACGATCGACGTCGACGTGGATGACGGTCGCCTCGGGCGCGAAGGCTGAAACTTTGCCGGTCACGCGGTCATCGAAGCGCGCACCCAGCGAGATCAGCAAGTCCGACTTTTGAATAGCGGTGACGGCCGTGTACATGCCGTGCATGCCCGGCATGCCTAGATGCAGCTCGTGGGAGTCGGGGAAGGCGCCGCGGGCCATCAGGGTCGTGACGACCGGAATGCGGGTCTGCTCAGCGAACTGGCGCAGTTCGGCCGACGCACCGGACTTCAAGGTTCCGCCACCCACGTACAGGACGGGGCGCTTCGCGGCCGCGATGAGCTCCACGGCCCGGGCGATGTCGGCGTCGGCCGGCTGCGTAAAGGGCTGGTAACCGGGCAGGTCCAAGTCGTCAAGGTCGGCCGGGTACCACCACTCCATCGTTGATTGGGCGACGTCCTTGGGGATGTCGACCAAGACGGGGCCGGGACGGCCAGTGGTGGCGATGTGGAAGGCCGCGGCGATAGCGCGCGGAATCTCCTGGGCGGACTGGACGAGGAAGTTGTGCTTGGTGATGCCCATCGTGATACCGGTGATGTCGCACTCCTGGAAGGCGTCAGTGCCGATCGAGGCCGTGGGCACCTGGCCGGTGATCACGACCAGCGGGGTCGAGTCCATGTGAGCATTGCCAATCGGGGTGACGATGTTGGTCGCCCCTGGACCCGAGGTGACCATGGCCACGCCGGGGCGACCTGTGGCGAGGGCGTAGCCCTCGGCCATGTGACCGGCGCCCTGCTCGTGGCGGACCAGGATGTGACGGATTGACGAGTCAATCAGCGGGTCGTAGACGGGGAGAATGGCGCCACCGGGTAGGCCGAAGATGACCTCGACCCCCTCTTGCTCCAGACTCTTGATGAGCGCTTGCGCTCCGGTGATCTGCACCACCCCTCCTCAATTTCGCTTACTAAAAGAAAAAAGCCTCCCTTTTCGGGAGGCCTCCGGACATTGCGACGTGCGTCTACCGGTGGCCGAGCCCCAGTACTACTACGACGGCAACCGAGTTACGCACGTCCCCATCTAAACACACCGAGGCCTCGGCACACAAGACGAATTAGCGCGAGGTGACCGCACCCTTCTCGGCCCCCTGGGCCAGACGGGCGAACTTCTCCAGCACGCCGGTGGTGTAGCGCGGCGTGAAGGCCGGCACTTCCCCACGGCGGCGCTCGAGTTCGGCCGGGTCGACCAGCAGGTCGATGGTCAAGGCCTCGCAGTCAATGGCAATCTGGTCCCCATCACGCACGAGGCCAACAGGCCCACCGTCCAAGGCTTCGGGGGCGACGTGGCCCACGCAGAAGCCGTGGGTTCCGCCCGAGAAGCGGCCGTCGGTCACGAGTGCGCAGTCGGCCCCACGACCCACGCCCTTCATGGCGCCGGTCACGGCCAGCATCTCGCGCATACCCGGTCCCGACTTGGGGCCTTCGTACCGGATGACCACGACGGTCTGGGGCTGAATCTCGTTGTTCATGATGGCGGCCATCGCGGCGTCCTCACCGTTGAAGACGCGAGCCGTGCCCGTGAACTGAAGCTGGTCGATACCGGCTACCTTCACCACCGCTCCCTGAGGGGCGAGACTGCCGCGCAGCACGACGATGCCGCCCTGGGCGTGGATCTCGTCGAGCGTTTCGCGCAGCGTCATTCCGGGCGGGATGCGCTTGCTGATGAACAGGCCGATCAAGGGCGAATAATCCCGCACGCGAATGCGTGCGCAAGGGCAAGGCCCGTCGGCGCCTTCGCGCCGTACCAAAAAAGAAGATAGGAGTAACTCATCATGGCGCATTGGCTTTACAAATCCGAACCGTTCAAATGGTCATGGGACCAGCAAGTGAAAGCGGGCGCGAAAGGCACGCATTGGGATGGCGTGCGCAATCATTTGGCGAAATTGAATTTGATGGCGATGAAGAAGGGCGATCAGGGTTTCTTCTATCATTCGAATGAAGGCAAAGAGATTGTAGGCATTGTCGAAGTGATCCGCGAAGCCTATCCCGATCCGACAGCAGAGGCGGGCGATCCTTGGGTGGTTGTCGATTTGAAAGCGATAAAACCGTTCAAGCGTCCCATTTCGCTGGCTGAAATCAAAGCGGATCCGAAGCTTGCGAAAATGGCGCTTGTCACCTCGATGCGACTTTCGGTGCAGCCCGTCACCGAGGCCGAGTGGACCCATATCTGTAAATTGGGTGGGGTTTAGAAATTGTTATTGCTCGCCCGCAACAACGAAATTCAATTCAAAAAAATCAATAATGAAACCGGCATTGTGCAATCAACAATGCACCCTCTTCTACACGATAAACAAGGCGATGCTCTCGCGTTATGCGGCGCGACCAAAATCCTTTGAGAGGACCACGAAGGGGCTCAGGCTTGCCGCGTCCTGAAAAGGGTGTTCGCAAGCATTCCTTGATGAGAGCGTTGATGCGTTGGACGAGGTCGGAATCGTATTCTTGCCAGTAGAGATAATCGTCCCACGCACGCTCGTCGAAAATGAGTTTCATTCAATAAGGTCCCGCGCCGTTCCGCGACCGGACGCGAGACTCTTCACTGCCGCTTTCAAGCGTGCAGCGTTGCGCGGGCTTTTGAGCAAATACTCTGTTTCCTCGTAGGAAGCGAAATCTTCGAGCGACAGAATGACGACCGGTGATTTGCCG
>CAXBRI010000053.1:0-7558 GCA_963978125.1 uncultured bacterium
CGTGTCGGCGCACCCTCGACGAGATAGCTCGCCACGGTGAAGGGTGCCCCGGCAAAGCCGATGAGCGGTGTCTGCTCGCCGAGTTCGGCCACCACGAGGTCCACGGTGCGCGTGACGTGGGCGATGTCGGCGTCGGTGAGATCACGCAGACGCTCGAGGTCGGAATGTGCTGCAAAAGGTTGGGCGATCACCGGTCCGCGCCCCGGCACGACATCGACGCCGAATCCCAGAGCGTGGTAGGGCACGACGATGTCGGAGAACAAAATGGCGGCGTCCACGCCGTATCGGCGCACCGGCTGAAGGGTGATTTCACAGGCCAGTTCGGGGTCGGCAATGGCGTCGAGAATCGACCCGGTTCCGCGCAGGGCGCGGTATTCGGGTAGGGAACGGCCGGCCTGGCGCATGAACCAGACGGGCAGGTGATCCACGTTCTCGCCACGGCAGGCGCGCAGGAAAACGGGGTCGTTGGTCGAGGGCGCCACGTCAATCAGCCTAGGGGTCGGCCCCCGAAGGCTCCCGGGGTTGAGTCGGTAGGATTGCTAGTCCCCTTTGGGGCGTAGTGAAGAGGTGGATGTGGCACACGAGCGCGAGATTGCCGAGGAGCAGGCCTTCCTGGACGAGGCCCTCGCCGCCCTCGAGCACATGCGTGATGAGGCTCGGGCCATGCGCGACAACGCCGCCGTCGCCAACATGCGCGGCGTGGGTGACCTCGTCGAACGCGACGTGGTGATGGGCACCGCACTGCACCGCCTCGACCAGCTCGCCATCGGTGACCAGCCGCTGTTCTTCGGGCGCATCGACTACCAACCCGACGGGAACGGCCGTGCCGATCGCTATCACGTCGGCCGTCTCGCGGTCTCCGACGCCGACCTCAACCCGCTCGTCGTCGACTGGCGAGCGCCGGTTGCCGAGGCCTTCTACCGGGCGACGGGCGTCGAGCCCCTCGGGCTCGCGCGCCGACGCCACGTGATGATGCGGCTGCGCCAGGTGACCGGAGTGGAGGACGAGTACTTCGCCGACGCCGACGGCAATATCGCTGTGCCCGAAGAGGATCTCCGGGCGGCCTCGCCCGACGGTCTGGTCGACGGCGGCCTGGCCCTCGGTGGGCCCGGCGCGCTGCTCGCGGCCCTGGGCCGGGCGCGCACCGGACGCATGGGTGACATCGTCGCCACCATTCAGGGTGAACAGGACCGCATCATCCGGGCACCGCTGCCGGGCATTTTGCTGGTGCAAGGCGGTCCGGGCACGGGCAAGACGGCCGTGGCGCTGCACCGAGCGGCCTACCTCTTGTTCACGCACCGCGCGACGTTAGAGCGCCAGGGCGTGCTCGTGGTCGGGCCGAATCCGTTGTTCCTCACCTACATCGAGAACGTGTTGCCCTCGCTCGGTGAGTCGGGGGTCACCCTCTCGACCGTGGCCGGTCTCGTGACCAACGTGAGCGTGCAGGGTCGTGAACACGACGACCTCGCCCGCCTGAAGGGTGACCCGCGTATGGTCACCGTTCTCGCGCGCGCCGTCGCCACCCGCCAACGTCCGCTCAAAGACGATGTCACCATTCCGGTGGGTCGCGCCCTCATGGTCGTCACGGCCCAGGACACCAAAGAAGTGGTGTCCCACGCACAGCGCCGACCGGGTAACCACAACCAGCGCCGTTCGGCAGTGGGCCGCGAACTCGCCCAGCGCCTCGCCCAGCGGTACTACCGCCGCTTCGTCACCGACGGCACCGAAGACGAGGTCGGAGCGCTGAGCGATCTGGCCGACACCATTCGTCGCACGCCCGAGTTCAAGCAGGTCATGCAGCGCATCTGGCCCCGCCTGTCGGGCCAGGAACTTCTCCACGACCTCTTCGGGGCGCCGGCTCTGTTGCGCGTGGCCGGCAAGGGCGTGCTCACCGACGAGGAGATCGCCTCGTTGCACCGTCCGCGTAGTGCCTCCTTCGAGGAGATCCCCTGGACGGCGGCCGACGCCGCCCTCATCGACGAGGCCCGCGTGCTGCTCGGGCCGCGTCGCAAGCCGCGCGCTCGACAAGGTGGCGAGGCTTCAATCCTCGATCAGATCAACTTGAACGCCTACTCGGGTGAGATGGCCGCCGCCGCCCACCGCGAAGCTCAGCGCCTCGCCGGTCCGACCGTGATCGAACTCGACGAAGCCGAGTTCGTCACCTACGGACACATCGTCGTCGACGAGGCCCAGGACCTCTCCCCGATGGAGCTGCGCGTGCTCAAGCGCCGCGACCTCGCCGGGTCGATGACCATCGTGGGTGACATGGGTCAGGCGACCACGGCCGCCTCGTCGGCCTCGTGGAACGCCGTGCTCGAGGTCCTCGACCCGCGCCGGCCCCCGACCCGGGTGGACCTGACGGTGTCGTACCGCACGCCCGAGGAAGTTCTCGACTTCGCCGCTCCGACCTTGCAGGCCGCTTCGGCGGGACTGACCCCGCCGCGCGCCGTGCGCCGGGCCGGGTTCGATCCGCGCATCGTGCGCACGTCGGCCACCTCGTGGGAGGCCGACCTCGCCGCGGCGGTGGCGACCGAACGCGACGCCGTGTCTCCGGGCCGGGTGGCCGTCATCGTCACCGAGTCCCGGGTGGACGAAGTGGTCGCCGCATTGTCACGGGCCGGGCTTGACCCCAGTGACCCGACCCACGAAGGTGGCCCCGGGCTCGCTGCCGACGTGGTGGTGCTCGCCGCCGAGGGAGCCAACGGTCTGGAGTTTGACGCGGCCGTTCTCGTCGAGCCCCGCGAAATTGCTCGTCGGGGATCGAGGGACGGCTCGGCCGAGACGCCCCGGGGATTGCGCACCCTCTACGTGTCGCTCACGCGCCCCACGCGGCGCCTCTGTCTGGTGACGACGGGCGAATTACCCAGCACCGTGGTGGGGAACTAACCGGGGTTTGTTCGGTGAGGGCCGGATTTCCGCTAGAAATAGAGGCGTGAGTCAGGCATCCCCCCAAGTAGGCCTGGCGAAGACAGAGAAGATTGTGCACGACCGGCCGCCGATGTTGGCGGTGGGCGTGATGATTTGGCTCGGTTCCGAGCTGATGTTCTTCTCCGGGCTCTTCGCCGCCCTTTTCACCATCCGCGCACACCTCGCCCAGTGGCCTCCGGCCGGTACGAAACTCGACACGGTGCAGGCTGGCATCTTCACGGTCATCCTCGTTGCGTCGTCGTTCACCATGCAGTGGGCCGTGTGGCTCATCGAACGCCGGGACCGCGTGGGCGCGCGACGCTGGACCATCATCACCATGGTCATGGGTGCGGTCTTCGTGGCCAACCAGGCCTACGAGTGGATCAACCTCGAAACCCGCTGGTACACGAACTCGTACGGTTCGGTCTTCTACATCACTACCGGTCTGCACGGTCTGCACGTGTTCCTCGGACTCGTGGCCATGGCCCTGCTCTTGTTCCGCATGCGCGGCACCGAGGGCGACCCCGGTGAATTGGCGACCTTCCAGGGCGTCAGCTACTACTGGCACTTCGTCGACGTTGTGTGGGTGGGCCTCTACTCGGCCCTCTTCCTCCTGAAGTAGGCCGTGATGCGTTCGACCAAGTCCCTCCGCCTCGCCACCTACGCCCTGAGCGGCCTATTGGTGGCCCTGCCCCTCGTGACGTTCGCCGAGGCCGCCTCGGCCGCGAAGTCGCCGTACCAGACGAGCCGTCACAACGCGGGCACGCCCAACTCGACCACCGTCACCAAGGACGACCAGGGCAACATCATCTCGTATGGCAACCAGCACATCACGTACGTGGCGCCGCCGTCGAGTTCGATCGCCCTGGGCCGTGCGCTGTTCATGCAGAACTGCGCGTCGTGCCACGGTGAGAAGGCCAACGGCGTTCCCGCCGACGGCACCGACGGCGCCTACCCGAACCTCGTGGGTCTCGGGCCGGCCACCGTCGACTTCTGGATCGAGTCGGGTCGTATGCCCGCCGCGAATCCGCGCGACGTGCAGGCCAAGCGCAACCCGCCGCGTCTGACCCACGAGCAAGCGCTCGCGGTGGCCGCGTGGGTCAACTCGCTGCAGCCGAGCTACCCGTACATCCCGAAGCCCAACGCGGCCACGGCCGACGTGTCGAACGGTGCCGCTCTGTACGCGTTGAATTGCGCGGCCTGCCACACGATCGAAGGTTCGGGTGACGCGTTGGCTCGCTACACCTTCGCGCCTTCGCTGCGGAATATTCCCGACTATCAGGTCGCCGAGGCCATCCGCACCGGCCCCGGCAACATGCCCCGCTTCACGGGCAACCTGAGTGACAAGCAGGTCAACGACATCGTCCGTTTCGTGACGACCTCGATTCAGCACCCGAACAACCCCGGTGGGTTCGGTCTGGGTGGTCTGGGTCCGGTCGCCGAGGGCTTCGTGGGTCTGGCGCTGGGCGTCGGACTGCTGGCCCTCTTCGGATACTGGGTAGGAGAGCGTGATGAGTGATATTCACACCCCGGTCGCCTTGCGCGGCCTCGACCCGAACGACCCGCACCTGCAGCCGGCCGCGCGCCGTCCCGAGCTCGTGGAGCGTGTCATCGCGTTCTGCTTCGTGCTCGGTCTGCTCTCGGGCGTGGGCTTCTTGTACGTGTACATCACGAACCGTGCCCCGTGGTACCTGGGCACGACCCTCGGATGCGCCTTCTTGTTCCTCGGTATCGGTCTGATCGCCTGGGGTAAGTACCTCATGCCGCGCGGACCGTTCGTCGAAGAGCGTCACCCGCTGCGCAGCACCGACGCCGAGCGCGACGCCATGGCGGCCGCGATCGTCGAGCGCGGTGGTTCGGTCGTCAAGCGCCGCCGCGTGTTGGGTGGTCTGCTCGGTGGCGGCATGGGTGTCGTGGGTCTCGCGACCATCGTGCCGTTGCTGCGTTCGCTGGGGCCAATGCCCAAGGGCACGTTGTTCCACACCGACTGGCGCAAGGGTTCGTACGTGGTCGGTCAGGACGGCCGCCGCGTGCACGTCTCCGACCTCGCCGTGGGTTCGATTCAGACGGTCTTTCCCGAGGGCACCCAGGACACCGAGCGTGGCCAGGCCGTGAACCAGACGGTGATCGTGCGCGTGTCGAACCGGGACTTCACGACGATGAAGGGTCGTGAGAACTGGGCCCCCCAGGGCTACGTGGCCTACTCGAAGTTGTGCACGCACCTGGGCTGCCCCGTTGGTCTCTACGAGCAGCAGATGCAGCTGCTGGTGTGCCCGTGCCACCAGTCAATGTTCGACGTCACCAACGGCGCCTACCCGAACTTCGGTCCGGCGCCGCGGCCGCTGCCTCAGTTGCCGCTCTACGTCGACGCGCAGGGGTATCTGCGCAGCCGAGCTGACTACAACGAGCCCGTCGGGCCTGGATTCTGGGAGCGCGCATGAGTGAAGCGACCACCAAGCGGGCGGCCCGGGCCGCGCTAGGCCGGTACGGCCGCGTCGGCAAGGCCGTCTCCGAACTCGACGAGCGACTCGGCGTCGCCGCCGGCGGACGGAGTTTCCTCGACAAGATTTTCCCGGACCACTGGTCCTTCATGCTCGGTGAGATCGCCCTGTACTCCTTCGTGGTGTTGTTGGCCACGGGTATCTTCCTGACCCTGTACTACGTGCCGAGTCAGGCCATGGTCACGTACCACGGTTCGTACGCACCGCTGTACGGACAGCGCGTCACGCAGGCTTTTGCCTCGACGGTCGACCTGTCGTTCGGGGTGCGCTCGGGTCTGTTGATGCGTCAGATGCACCACTGGGCGTGCGACATCTTCGTCGGCGCCATCGTCGTGCACATGGCCCGCGTGTTCTTCACCGGCGCCTTCCGCAAGCCGCGCGAGCTCAACTGGACGCTCGGTACGACTCTGCTGATCCTGGCCATCACCAACGGCTTCCTCGGCTACTCGCTGCCCGACGACCTCGTCTCGGGTACCGGTATCCGTATCGCCTACTCGATCATCGAGTCGGTTCCCGTGGTCGGCACCTACCTCGGTTTCTGGGTCTTCGGGGGCAACTTCCCGGGCACGGCCATCATCCCGCGCTTCTTCACCCTGCACGTCTTGTTGATCCCGCTGATCATCCTCGGTCTCGTGGGTGGACACCTCGCCTTGCTCGTGCGTCAGAAGCACACCCAGTTCCCCGGACCGGGCCGCACCGAGAACAACGTCGTGGGTTCGCCGATGTTCCCCGTCTTCATGGCCAAGACCACCGGCTTCTTGCTCGTGGTGTCGGGCGTGACCGCTCTGCTGGGCGCCTTCGCCCAGATCAACCCAATCTGGCAGTTCGGCCCCTACGACGCCTCGCGCATTTCGTACGCCGTGCAGCCCGACTGGTACATGGGCTTCCTCGATGGCGCCCTGCGTATCTGGCCGTCGTGGACCTTCCACTCCTTCGGCCACACCATCCCGCTGGAGGTGACGATTCCCGCCGTGATTCTGCCGGGAATCATCTTCAACATCGCCTTCGCCTGGCCGGCCATCGAGCGCAAGATGACCGGGGACCACGCGATGCACCACCTGCTGGACCGCCCCAGCCGGGTGCCCCAGCGCACTGCCATCGGCGCCACATTGCTGGCGTACCTTTTCATGCTGTTCATCGCGTCGTCGACCGACGTGATTGCCAACTACTTCCGCTTGTCGCTCAACGACGTGTTGTGGGCGATGCGCATTTTGGTCGTTGTGATCCCAGTTCTGACGTATCCCGTCACCCTGGCCATCTGTCGGGAGATGTCGCGTGTGTCGGGCGCCGGTAAGCGCAAGACCGCCAACGTCGTGACCTTGAGCGCCCAGGGTGAGTACGAGGCAACCCCCGCTCCCGTCTACGTTGACGACGCGGGCCACCATCTCGCACCCGTCGAAGTGCCGACTTTTATCGCGGAACCCGAGTCGAGCAATGGCTCGGGCGTTCGCACCGTCGACCGCTGAACCGGCCGACTCTTTCTCGCCTGACCGCGGCGGCTTCGGCCGCCGCGGTTTTGGTTTCTCTGGTGGTCTCGCCACCGGCTCACGCGGGTGGGAACGCCCCCGAGGCACCGACGCCGCAGTGGCGCGTGGCGTCGAGCTCGGCACGCGGCGTCATGGCGGACTTCCGAAATGTCTCGGTCGGTCCGGCCGTCTTTCGGGCAGTGCGTCTACGTGCGCGCACCACGATGCTCCGCTGGCACGTGGGCTCGATTGACCCACCGCGTCACATCTTCGTGCCCCGTGACGCCGGCCCCTCCATTGACTGGGCCAGCGAGGGGTTGGCCGGAGTAGTCGCGGCGTTCAATGGTGGCTTCAAGGTTGCCGCCCGCGCGGGTGGTTCGATTGTCGACGGCGTTATTCTCGCGCCACTGGTGAAGGGCATGGCCTCCATCGCGTTGAATGCCCGGGGTCAGTGGGAGATGGGCGTTTGGGGGAACACCGGATTTCCATCGCCCGGTTTTGATCCCATCGCGGTGCGTCAGAATCTGGCCCCGCTCGTCCAGGGTGGTCGGCCCACCGCTTTGGCACTGGCGGCCAATCAACGCGTCTGGGGTGACCCGTTAATTGGCCGCCACCGCTTTGGCACTGGCGGCCAATCAACGCGTCTGGGGTGACCCGTTAGGCGGCATCTTGCCTGAGGCCCGT
>CAXBRI010000054.1:0-7486 GCA_963978125.1 uncultured bacterium
CAGGCATCGCGGTAGCTGGCCTGGAAGGCATCCGCTGAGGTGGCGCTATCGGCTGTCGCCCGTCCGCTGGCCTGTGACTTGCAGGTCAGCGTCGACGGTGGCGTAGAACTGGCCCATCATCTCGGGGTGGTTCTCGCGCATCCAGCGGGCGTAGTGGAGGTTGCCCATGACGCCGTGGGTCGCCAACTCCAGATGCTCGAACCCGCGGTGCGTGCCGCCCGGGGGCGTGGCTCCCACCGCGCCCATGGTGTTCTCCACGAAGCGACCGAAGGGGTCGAAGTAGGGCTCGAAGTGGGCCTTGCCGATCATGGCCGTGCGGTAGCCAGCTCCGTGAAGGACGGCTGCCACCGACGGCGCGTCGGCGGGGAGGGGCACGCCGTTCATCCAGACGCCGTGCGTCGTGGGGTGCTGGCCGGTGATCATCGTGGCGCGCGAAGGCATGCACACGACGGACTGGGGGATGGCCCGTTCGTACCGGATGCCTTCGGCGGCGAGGCGGTCGACCACGGGAGTGCGTGACAGCAGGCCGCCGTTGCAGCCGATGGTGTCGTAGCGCTGCTGATCGGTGGTGACGAAGAGAATCTTGCGGCCCATTATTTCTTTCCTTCCGCGAGAGCTTTGAGAGTGGCGAGGCCGTCGCTGGCCCCACCCGAGATGACGAGGGCGAGGGGTGCCGGGTCGGCGTCGCACGAATAACTGATGAGACAGGTGTCGGGGGTGAGTTCGAACACGTCGATAGTGGAGAGGTGTTCGCGGAACAGTCCGCCCTTGATGCGGTACTGGAAGCGACGCTCGATGGGGTTATTGGTGAGCAGGTCTTCCTCCATGGGCAGACCCATCGCCGTCGTGATGGTGCGCTGATTTCCTTCAACCACGCAGGACGTCACCCCGGGGAACCACTCGGGGAGCCGGGTCGGATCGGTGATGTAGGCCCAGACCGTGTCGGCCGGGGCGTTCACCTGTACGTAGTAGCGGACGCTGCCGCGCTTGGAACTCACGCCCGGCCCGTCACCCGCAACAGAACGTCGACGAGCTGGTCGGGGCGGTCCTCTTGGAGGAAGTGGCCCCCTCCCTCAATCGTGGTGTGGGGTTGGCCCTGGGTGCCGGGAATCAACTTCAAGAAAGGCTTGGCACCCCCTGCCGTGACCATGTCCTTGTCGGAGAAGGCCGTGACGAAGGGCTTCTCCCAGTGAGCGAAGACGTCCCAGGCCGCCATGTTGGCGGAGTGGGCCGGGTCTGCCTCGCTCGTGGGCACGAGGGTCGGGAAGATACGTGCCGCTTCCTTGTAGGAGTCGTCCGGAAAGGGTGCGTCGTAGGCCGCAATGTCTGCACCTGACATCGGCTCGGCGCAACCACCGGCCACAATCTTGCCGATGTTGAACGTTTCGCTGGTCTGGCTGTAGTGCTGCCACGCGAGGAAGGCGTCGGAAGGCTGTTGCAGGCCGGTCGGTAGGCCCGTGTTGCCCACCACAATCCGGTCAAAACGCGTCGGGTGCGCCGCAATCACTCGTAGGCCCACCAGTCCGCCCCAGTCCTGGCCGAAGAAGGTTGCGTGGCGCACGTCGAGGTGGTCACACAAGAGCTCGCCCATCCAGTCAACGTGGCGTTGGTAGGTGCAGTCGGATCGGTCGGCCGGCTTGTCAGACTTACCGAATCCGACGAGGTCCGGGGCGATCACGCGCAGTCCCGCGGCCACGAGGCCGGGGATCATCTTGCGGTAGAGGTAACTCCAGGAAGGCTCGCCGTGCAGCAACACCACGATGTCGCCGTCACGCGGACCTTCGTCGACGTAGTGGACGCGGATATGACCGGCCACCGTCGCGTAGTGGGGCTCGAACGGATAGTCGGTGAGTCCGGCGAATCGCTCGTCGGGGGTTCGCAGCAGTTTCATGATTTCTCCTTGTTAAGAAGTGTGTTGAGAGCGTGTTCGAGACCTTCGCGGGCGACCGCTTGTTCGCGCTTGCTGCCGCGGTGAAGCAATTCCCACGCTTCGTACGACGTGAGGACACCCACGATGTCGAGCGTTCCAGGGGCTGTCGTGGCGAGTTCGGGGGCAAAAAGTCGGGCGAGGTTCTCGCGCAGGGCGTTACGGGTCGCTTCGATCCTGGCGGTCACGAGTGGATTGCGGTGGGACGTCGCACGGGCCGCGTGGGCGGCCATTCCCGCCGCGGAGAACAGTCGATCTAGGGAGTCACACAGAGCTGTCACCTTTTCATCGGTGGGTCGGTCCGGAGTCGTCGGGACGACGGCCAGGGGAGCAAAGCGTTCGAGGGAGCGGTCTATGGCTGAGCGAATGAGGTCGTCGATGTCATCGAAATAGCGGAAGAGCGACCGTGACGACAGTCCGGCTCGTTCGGCGACGTCATTGCTCGACGCATCGAAGTTGCCCTCACGCCACAACTCTTCGAGGGCGTTCAACACGGCCTCGCGGTTCAGCGCCCTACGGGCCCGGCGCCCGTCGAGTTCCGAGGTGTCTAGCGCCATTCGTTGATGCGCGCGTCGATTTCGACGATGAGGTACTCGGGGTTCGCGCCCGACAGGTCGACGGTCGCATCGGAGTCTAAGGCGCTGATGCGCGCGCCCGTCCAGTCGCGGCCGTCGCCGATAATCGTTCCCTCGACGCGGAAGTTCGCCGGAGAAGTGCCGGGAATGACGGCGGGGGCGTCGCCTTTCCAGAGCTCGACGAGTAGGCGGCCACGCGTCGCCGCGGGCATTGGGCCCTCGGGAAGGAGACCAACGATGGTGGTGTGATGCATACCGGCGGCTTTGTGTTCGTGTTTCTTCGCGAAGTCCTCGCGCGACTGCATGTCAATGAAGGACTTGCGGGTGGGATAGCACACACAACCGAGTCGATCCCAGTCCTCACTGGCCGTCTTCACGTTGCCGAAGAGACTCACGTAGGCGCCGAGGTCGGCGAGGATCTCGACGGGGGCGTAGCGGTCGTCGGCCTCCATGCCCGAAATCTGTTCTCCCGAGCCATCGGCGTACTGCGCCACCGCGTGGTACTTCATGAAGTTGAGCATGTAGATCGGACCGTCGAGGGCCGGATCGCGCAAGGCCATGTCCTTGGCGTAGGTCGTGTCGATGAGTCCATAGTTGTGCTGAAGTCGGGCCATGGCGCTAACCCTATGTATTGACGTTGCCTATGTCAATAGTTAGTGTTGGCCGGAAACAGGGGGAACATCGTGTCGATTTCTGAGCCGAACTTCGGGGGCACCATCGGAGCCACGTACCGGGAGTCCACGCCCTGGTGGCCGGCCCCGCCGCGCGCCCTGGGTGAACCCAACGTCGTGCTCGTTGTGCTCGACGACACCGGTTTTGCCCACTTCGGTTGTTACGGCTCGCTGATTGACACGCCAAACATCGACCGTCTGGCCCGGGGCGGCCTGATGTACAACTCTTTCCACACCACCGCTCTGTGTTCGCCGTCGCGCGCCGCCATGTTGACGGGTCGTAACCACCACAGCGTGGGTATGCGCGCCATCTCCAACTGGAACAGCGGCTTTCCCAACATGCGCGGTTCGATTTCCCCATCGGCCGCGACGATCGCCCAGGTACTCAACGCCGACGGGTACGCCACCTTCATGCTCGGCAAGTGGCACCTTGCCCCCATGGAGGAGGCCTCGGCTGCCGGCCCCTTCCACAACTGGCCGCTCCAGAAGGGCTTCGACCGCTTCTACGGATTTATGGATGGCGAAACTGACCAGTTCTATCCTGAACTCGCCGAGGACAATCACCCCGTGGACCCACCGCGCACGCCCGAAGAGGGCTACCACCTGTCCGAGGACCTCGTCGACCGCGGCATCCAGTGGATCAGCGACCTGAAGGGCATGATTCCTGACAAGCCCTTCTTTACCTACTTGGCCTTCGGTGCGCAGCACGCACCCCACCACGCACCCGACTCGTATCTCGCGAAATGGCGTGGCAAATTCGATGAAGGGTATGACGTGCTACGCGAACGCGTGTACCGCCGTCAGCTCGAACTCGGCGTGATCCCCGAGGGCACACAGCTGGCTCCTCGCAACCCCGGCGTGCCCGCGTGGGATGACCTTACCGAGAATCAAAAGAAGTTCTCGGCCCGTCTGCAAGAGGCCTTTGCGGCCATGTTGGAGCACACCGACGCGCAGATCGGTCGATTGGTCGACTATCTCGAATCGGTCGGAGAAATGGACAACACCTTGTTCATGGTCTGCTCAGACAATGGTGCTTCGCAAGAGGGCGGACCATACGGCGTGATGAACGAGTTCTCCTACTTCAACATGCTCATTGACAATGTCGACGAAGTGGTGGAAACGCGACTCGACGACATCGGTACACCTAACGGTTACTCCAACTACCCCTGGGGATGGGCCCAGGTGGGAAACACCCCGCTCAAGTGGTACAAGCAGAACACCTACGGCGGCGGCGTGCGGGACCCCTTGGTGATTCACTATCCGCGTGGCATCGCCGACCGAGGCCACATTCGGCCGCAGTTCTGTCACGCAGTGGACATCACGCCGACGATTCTCGAGGTGACTGGTGCGACCATGCCCGACTCCTTCGCCGGTATTCCCCAGATGCCACTACATGGTGCCTCGCTCGTCGCCACCTTTGGTTCACCGTCAGCCCCGAACCCTCGGTCGGTGCAATATTTCGAGCAATTGGGGCACCGCGGCATCTACTCCGACGGCTGGAAACTCACGACGTATCACGTGCAGGGCCGACCCTGGGAAGAAGACGTGTGGGGTCTCTTCCGGCTGGGCGACGACTTTTCCGAGTGCAACGACCTGTCGTCGCAGTTCCCTGAGAAGTACCAGGAGATGCTGGCCCTGTGGTGGTCCGAGGCAGAACGCTACGGCGTCTTACCCCTCGATGACCGCGGCATCGAACTCTTCGCCGCCGCGCCACGGCCCGGGACCGTGCACGCCCGCTCCATCTACACCTACCACCCACCGATGGCCCGCATCCCGATGCAGACAGCACCGGCTCTGGGCGGTCGATCGTGGGTAGCCACCGCTGACATTGATGTCCCGGCAACCGGTCTACGTGGCGTCGTCTTCGCCCGCGGTGGTCACGACCTCGGTGCGTGCGTGTTCGTGAAGGACGGTGAGATCCACTTCAACTACAACGCGCTGGGTCGCATCACTCGGGTGAAGGGACCGTTCACGCCCTCGGCCGGGGCTCACGTTCTGAGCGTGGAGTTTGATCGCATCGGAAAGGCCGACGCCAACGTGTCAATTCTCCTTGACGGTCAAACGGTCGCCGAGGGTTACATCCCACAGATTGTGCGCATCATGGGTTCGTCGGGCATGACCATCGGATACGACAGCCACTCGCCGATGGTGACCGACTACGAGTTGCCGTTCGCCTTCACCGGCACCATTTCCAAGATCGTGTTCGAAGTCAAATCCCGCGCCGTCGCCGCCGACCAGGCCGCGACCCAGCGTGCCGAGATGGGTAAGGAGTGAGATGTCCGACCAACTGATTCTCGACTCGCTGCGTCGTCGGATGCGCGCGATGCACTCATTGTGGGAACAGGCGACCGAAACGATGACGGCCGAGCACGTGAACCACGTGGCTCACGAGGGCGTCCTGCCCATCGCCTTCTCGCTCTTTCACTTCACCCAGATTGAGGATGGCTCGGCCTCCATGCTCGGAGCCGGTCCGATGATCTGGAACGACGAATGGGAGTCACGCCTCGAACTCTCCATTGCCAACCACGGAAAAGAGAAGACCGTCGACGAGATGGTCGGCCAGCGCATCGGCAACTACGAGGCGTATCTCGAGTATCAGGCGGCCGTCTTCGCGAAGACGGAGAACTGGCTGGCGGCCCTCGACCCCGCCAGCTTGCACGACGTCATCATCGCCCGACCCCTTCCCGAGGGCATCGCCTCGACATTCAGCGCCCGCGTGGCCGGCGAGGCCGGGCTGACCCGGCTGGACGGCACCGAGTGCTGGATCTACCAGCACGGCCTGCGCCATATGGGTGAAGTCGAACACGCCCGCGCCCTCGTGGGCCTCGGGGGGATGACCTCCTAGCGCGAGCGCCAGAGCACCGCGGCCCCTCCCGCGGCGAGAACCAGACCGGCCAGTTGTACGCCGAGCGAACCGCTATGCGAGTTCTCACCGAGCAGTAGACGTTCGTCCAGTGCGCGAATGATGCCCCAGGCGATCATCGCGAGGCCCGTGACCCGACCGCGCTTGGCCCGGATCCACCCGGGACCGCGCGCCATCGCGAGAGCCATCAGTCCGTCTTCGAAACCTTGGATCAGTGGAACCGGAACGCGTTTGCCGATCTGGCCCTGGTAGTGAAGTCCGAACCATTGGTTGGTGCGGTGCCCACCGCCGGCCACCATGAACTGGGGTCCGAGCACACGACCCAGGGCCCAGCCGACCAGCAGGGCCGGAATGAGCGCGTCCGTGAACGCCAATGCATCGAGACCGGGCCACCATCGGCGCAGCAAGATCAGCCCCACCGGAATGGCGAGGGCCAGTCCACCGAAACTCGCGAGTCCGCCGTTCCACACGGCGAGCATGTTGGCCGGGTGATGGCGGTAGAGCGACCAGTTGGTCGCGACGTGAGCGACGCGCGCGCCGAGGAGACCTGACACCAACACCCAGCCGGTCCACGCGGCGAAAGGTTCGAGGTTGATGTCGGCTGACGCGAGGCGCTTACGCGCGTATTCGTAGGCGGCGAGAGCGGCGAGGGCCAGACCCAAACCGTAAAGGTGAAAGGTGAACGGCCCGATATGCCAATCGAGGGGGAGTCCCGCCACCGAGCTAGCCCCGCGGACGGCCCGCGCCGGCGAATCCGTAGCCGAACCGCAGGGGCACGACGTGCACACGGGTGCCGGTCTGCTGGGCCTCGATCATGCGGCCACGGCCGATGTACATCGCCACGTGCTGGTCGCCGTGCCAGCCGTAGAAGAGAAGGTCGCCCGGTCGCAGGGCGTAGAGGGGGACGCGCACGGTTTCGGCCCACTGGGCACCGGAGTAGTGCGAGAGGTGGATGCCGGCGGCGTTGTAGGCGAGCATCGTCAGGCCCGAGCAGTCCACGCCGGACCGGCTCGCACCGCCCCAGCGGTACCAGGTGCCCACGAGGGAGAGGGCCGCGCGGATGGCGAGGTTGGCCCGCGAATTCGGCGGGGGAGCGGGGAAGCCGTGAATCGGGCGAGAGTGGTGCAACTGGCCCCAGGCCTTGGCGGCCGCGGCGGCCCGGGCTCGGGCGATGAACACGGCGATCTGGCCCTTCACCTTCTCACGCATTTCCTCCGGGATTTGCTCCCAGCCCGAGTGGTCGTCCATCGAGTCGAGCCAGTCTTCACCGCACGTGCACTGTTGCCCGTCCTTGGCATGGTCGTGGCCACCCTCACCGTGTTGGTCGCCGGGCTCCGTGCCCCCAGGATTGTTTCCGGAATTGTCGGGGCTGTTTTCCTTACCCGATTTTTCCTGTTTATTCTTGGGGCCCTTCTTGCCCTTGTCATTGCCATGGCCGCCGTTGCCGTGG